>JASHYG010000274.1 GCA_030043215.1 Gammaproteobacteria bacterium | reverse complement strand
ATTGCGGCCGACACCCGGTAGGTCGTGCGCCGGCTTGATGCCGACCTTGCGCAGCTCGCCCGCCGGCCCGACACCCGAGAGCATCAGCAGCTGCGGCGAATTGTAGGTGCCGCCAGCCAGGATCACCTCTCGATTGGCGCGCACCTGCTGCAGCCTGCCTTCGCGGCTGTACTCGACGCCGACCGCACGCCCATTCTCGATGAGGATCCGCGTGACGAGCGCCTTTAGCGTGACAGTCAGGTTCTTGCGACCCATGACCGGATGCAGGTACGCCCAGGACGTGCTGTCCCGGCGTCCTTTGCGGTCGATCGTCACCTCGCCGCGCGAGAAGCCCTCCTCCACATCGCCGTGAATATCGTCGCTGGTGTTGAAGCCCGCGGGCACAGCGGTCTGGAAGAGCGGCTCGTGCAGGAGGCGAGAGGTGTCGATCGCGGCGACGTGGAGCGGTCCCACGCCGCCGTGATATGGACCGGCCCCGCGCCAGCTCGTCTCCATGCGCTTGAAGTAGGGCAGCACGTCGGCGTAGCCCCAGCCCTCGCAGCCCATCTGCCGCCACGTCTCGAAGTCGAGCGAGTGGCCACGCATGTAGAACATGCCGTTGATGGACCCCGAGCCGCCGAGCACCTTGCCGCGCGGCAGCGGCACCCTGCGGCCGTTCAACTGCGGCTCGGGCTCGCTCATGTACCCCCAGGAGAACTCCGGGTTCATCATGGCGCGCAGAAAGGCGAGCGGCATGCGCAACAGATAATGGCTGTCGTCGCCGCCGGCCTCGAGCAGCAGGACGCTGCGGTCCGGCTCCTCGCTCAGGCGGCTCGCGAGCACGCATCCGGCGGAACCGGCTCCGATGACGATGTAGTCGAAGGCCTGCGATGGCTCGGTCATAAAGCGTTCCTCGAGAGGGCGGTGGCGTGCGCCCGGAGGCCGGGGTACGCGCGCGGCTATCGGTGCCGCTCTGGTGGTCCCGGGGTTGCCCCGTGGCGCAGGGAGGCGACGACTGCCGTCGCACCGCTGGCGCTGCGAGCTATCGTCGCATCCATCGAGGCAGGGGCGCAACCCCGGCGCCATGCGGCTCCGGCGTCGTGCGGCGCTCACGCGTTGCCAGTAGCATGTGCCGTCTCGTTGCCGGCGGCAGCCCAATCATGTCCTACATCCAAACCCTTCGAGCAAAGGTCGGGCACGACCTGCTCCTGCTTCCAGGCGTTGCGGCGGTGATTCCGGACGGCAAGGGACGCATTCTCTTGCAGGAGAAATCATCCGGCGAGGGGTGGAGCCTTCCGGCGGGAGGCATCGAGCCCGGCGAGACCCCGGAGCAAGCGATCACGCGCGAGGTGCTCGAAGAAACGCAATTGCAGGTGAGGACCATCCAGATCCTCGGCGCGTTCGGCGGCAAGGAGTTTCGGCATGTCTACCCGAACGGAGACGCCGTCGAATACACGGTCATCCTCTATCTCTGCAGCGTGGCGGGCCACTCTCACTCGCCGCGCGATCCGGAAACGAAGTCGCTGCGCTATTTCACGGAGTCCGACATGCCGGCTCTGGCTCTCCCGTACCCGGTCGAGCTCTTGTTTGCGGCGGCAGGGCGGCCTGGAAGCTGAATCGAATCGCCCCCCGTCATCGAGGTGCCGCGCTAGCGGCTCACGGGACGCCGCTGCGCCTCGACGTGCCGGTCGATCCACGCGAGCAGCAGGTCCGCGATCTGATTACTGTTCCTGTCCTGCATCAGCATGTGGCTGTTGCCCTTGATGCCGAGGTCGGGCAAATGCATCATCTCGGCGTCTCCACCCGCTTCTTTCAGCTGATCGACGAACGTCTCGCAGCTCCTGAACGCAGCCATCCAGCTGAGAGGCTGGGTCACATCCGCCAGGTGATCGCCGAATACGACCAACGTCGGAATCCTGGCGAGCGTCGCGAGCTGCTGCGGGGTGAGATTCGTCGCGCAGCCGGTTTCGATCGTGACGATTCCCTTGATGCCTCGCGCATCGATCAGCGCCGCTTGCTCCGGAAAGAAGCCGGATTCCGAATGACCTACCAGAACGGCGCCCCCAAGCTTTTCCCCGAGCGCCGCCATCTGTGTCCAGGTCGGATTGGGATTCTGGGGCAGCGTCGAGTTCAGGTCGGGAATCATTTGCTGCCAGAGCCCGTCCGCCGCCTGCACCGGGAACTGCTCATCCGCGAACGCCTCGCCGAACTTGGGGCCGAAGCGGAACAGAATCCACGACAGCTGATGAGTGGCCACGAGAATACGCGGCATCTGGGCGTTCGCCAGCGTGCCCTCGCGCACCGCCTCGAAGGCGTTCGGATCGAATCCGGAGCGGCCCCGGGAGACCTGATCGGCGAGGTAGACGGAACGCCCCTTGCGCACGAAATACTCGCTCCAGCCCATGCGCCCGTCGGGAGTCGTCTCCCATGTCTTGCTGCTCAAGCAGCAGCCGTGCACGAACACGACGGGAACGTGCCAGTCCGCCTTCATCGGGACTTGGTACTGCACGTACATCTGGTTGACCGTGATGTCGCCGCTCTGCGCCGGCATGAGCCCCGCGGTGGGCAGGCTCACGGCCTTGTTCTCGCCGCCGACGAAGAAGCTCCCCTGCGCCTTGATGACCAGCGGTCCCGTCATCTGCGCGAAGGCCGGGCGGGGCGACACCATGGCCCAGAGCGCGAAGGCGCCGAGCGCGAAGGTGCCGAGCGCGAGGCCGGCTCTTGCGTGAGCGAATCGATCGTGTCCGTTGAGTCCGTCGAGCTTCGGCGTCGGTGTGGCGCGTGATGGCATGTGGGTGCCCCCGTGCTGAATGTCGTTCGTTGGTCGTTCGGGACGATGCAGGCCGCTCGGCGCTGCCCATTTGAAGCGGCCCGTGCCCGCGGCTTCTCGATCCGTGTCCGCAGTTTCTCGCGGGCGCAAAGCATAGCACTGATCGGCGTGGACGCCCGATAATGCGGGTGCGTCACCCGCCAGCCCGCGCCGGCGGGACGTGGGCTGCGGCCGCGGGCCGCGAGGAGCTGTGCCGATGCTGAAGCTGCGGGCCGCGCAGGCGGCCGACGTACCCGAGATCTTCGTCATGATCGGCGAGCTGGCGGATTTCGAGCGATTGCGTGCGCAAATGACCGGCAATGCCGATGATTTGCGCCGCCATCTGTTCGGTGAGCCGCGGCTGGCGGCGGCCCTGCTGGCGCTGTGGCACGACGCGGTCGCCGGCTATGCACTGTACTTTCACAGTTACTCGACCTTCCTGTGCCGCCCGGGCCTGTACGTCGAGGACCTGTACGTTCGGCCGGCATACCGCGGACGCGGGATCGGCCGCGAGCTGCTCGTGGCGCTCGAGAGCCGCGCGCGCGAGCAGGGTTGCGGCCGCCTGGAGTGGTCGGTGCTCGACTGGAACCGGAGCGCGATCGACTTCTACCGCCGCTTCGGGGCGCATCCGAACGCGGGGTGGACGCTGTTCCGCAAGGAGCTGGTTTGAGCCGCCACGAGGGGCCGCACGGCGGGTAAAGGGCGGGAACGGATAGGACACGCCCGGCCGCTGCGCGCGCTGCTTTCGCGCTCAGAGGTCTCCGGTGATCGGCGTCCAACGTGCCTCTCGGCGCGCGGTCCGCTCGGACTCGCTCTCGCCTCCGTATGACATCGGCTGCGGCGCCGCCATCCCCGGCGGGATCTCGCGCAAAGCGTTGACATTGATGACGCCGTATCGGCCTCGAGGCGTCGTGGTCGTCGCGGCGAGATAGACCCCGCATTCCGCGCAGAGCAGGAAGTCAGTGATGCGCAGCCCGAAGCGGTAACGGACGAGCCGCGTTCGATCGTGAATTTGAAACGCGAGCGATCCCGTGGGATCGGACGTCGTCCGTGCTTGGTGTGCGCGGCAGAACGCGCACCGGCACGCGCGAACGCCCCAACTCGAGGGCGGCGCGGCCGTCTCGTAAGCGTACGAAAGGGCCGCGCAATGGCACTGTCCCGCATAAACCATGATCACTTGCCTCGCTTGCGTCGTGCTGCGGTCCAATGGTCCGCGGTCATGCCTTCTGGCTTCCGCCTGCCCTTCTCGGCCCGATAGGACCGAAGTCCCCTGGCCGATCGCCGAGGAGGAAGCGAGGACCGGCACCGGCCCGCGACGCGCGGTCGACAGGGTTGTACAGGACGCAGCGGTCGAGCGACAAGCATCCGCAGCCGATGCATCCGTCGAGGAGATCGCGTGTCCTCTCGAGCATCTCGATCTTCGCTCGAAGCGTACCCCGGATTCGCATGCTGATACGACGCCAATCCTGCCGTGCGGGAGCCCGGCTCCGCGGGAGCGTCGCGAGCTCGGTCTCGATCTGCGTCAGGGTCAGCCCGAGACGCTGCGCGATCAGAGCAAACGAGAGGCGGCGGATGTCCGATCTCGCGAAGCGCCGCTGGTTGCCACTCGTGCGGACCGGCGTGACAAGACCCCGTGCTTCATAGTATCGGATGGCCGATACGGACATTCCGGTCCGCCGGGAAAGCTCTCCGATCGACAGGAGGGGCGGTTGCATTGCACGATGTCCCGACGCACGGCGTTCGGCCAAAGGCTTGACCTAAAGTTAGCTTTAGGTCGTAGGATTTGCAACGACCCGAACCGATACTTGCCTCAGGAGATGACCGCCATGGCCGTCGCGCGGATCGAGCACGTGAACGTCACCGTCCGGGACCCCGAGCGCACCGCGGGGTTGATGGAACGCCTATTCGGCTGGCGCGTCCGCTGGCAAGGCCCCGCACGGGACGGCGGCCATACGGTTCATGTGGGGTCGGATGAGCACTACATCGCGCTCTACACGGAACGCGATGCTGCTTACACGGGAGAGGATTTTGTGAAGGGTCGGCCGCTCAATCATATCGGCGTCGAAGTCGACGATCTCGACGCTGCGGAGACCCGCGTGGTGGCCGCCGGCCTTACGCCCTTCTCTCACGCCAGCTACGAGCCCGGCCGCCGGTTCTATTTTCTCGACCCCGACGGGATCGAGTACGAGGTCGTCAGCTACCGCTAGCGAGCCGCAGTTCCCCGATGTCTCGAGCGCTCCCCGGGCGTCGGGTAATTTCAGTCTGCTGCACTTCCACTCGGCCCAGTCGGTTCCGGAAATGCCTTGAGCGCCGCTTTCACTGCCAACAAGAGAGCCGGCGCATGATAGCCATGCGCGAGATCGATCCCGAGCGGGCGCCGTTGTCCGGTGGGGGAGCGAAGGTCGATTCTTAAAAAAATACAAGGTCGAGCCCCGCGGGCGCGGTCGATAATGAGCTTTCGCGCCTCGACGCTCTCCAGCGAGACGCACTCCGGAAGCAGAAGAAGGACACTCGGTCATGAGGGCAGCTTCGCATTCGAGAGGCATGGGGCGCTTGCGCGTTTGGGCGGTCGCTCTCGGCACGCTTGCAGCCGTGGGCATTGCGGCCGGCGCCGAGCCCCACTATCACCTGATCAAATCGGCCGTCCTGGGCGGGGCGTCGGGGTGGGACTACATCTCCCTCGATCCCGAGACACACCGGCTCTACATCACCCGCGGCACTGAGGTCATGGTGGTGAATGCCGGCAGCGGCCGCCTCGTCGGTGACATCGGCGGCATGAAAGGCATTCATGGCGTGGCGTTCGCGCATCGCCACGGGTACATCACCGACGGCGGGTCGAACACGGTCGTCGTCTTCGATCGGCGCACGCTGAGGAAGCTCGGTGACATCCCGGTCGGACAGGGTCCCGACGGCATTGTCTATGATCCCGCCTCCGACCGGGTGTTTGCGATCGAAGGCCGGGGCGGGGACGTAACGGCGATCGATGCCAGCACCGATAAGGTCGCCGGCATGCTGTCGCTCGACGGCCGGCCCGAAGCCGGCGCGGCCGACGGCCACGGCATGGTCTACATCAACATCGAGGACAAGAGCGAGGTCGTGGCGTTCGACAGCAAATCGTTGACGATCGTCCGGCGCTGGTCCCTCGCGCCCTGCATGAGCCCCTCCGGCATGGCGATCGATGCCGCCCACGACCGCATCTTCTCGGGGTGTCGCAACGGGGTGATGGCCGTGTCCGACACGCAAGCCGGAAAGGTCGTGACGACGGTCCCGATCGGCCAGGGTGTGGACTCGAACCGCTTCGATCCGCAGGAGGGTCTCGCCTTCAGCTCGAACGGTGTATCCGGAACGCTTACCGTGGTTCGCGAGGTCACTCCGGACCAATACGAGGTCCTCGAGAACGTCCCGACGGCGGCGAGCGCGCGCACCATGGAGCTCGATCCCACGACACACCGGGTCTACCTCGTCGCCGCCGAACTCAAGTTCCCTGGGGGACAACCGCCCGGGCAGAGGCCGGCGGGGCCGCCCCCGGCGCCGGCAGCGGGGCTGCCTCAGCCGCGCCGTTTCATGCGCCCGTCGGTGGTGCCGGGAACATTCAGGCTGCTCATCCTCGCACCTTGAGATCGAGCCTTCGGCGATGCGGCGGCCGCTGCTGACCACAGGCGCCCTGCTCGCAGCCGTCGCCGCGGGTTGCGCGAGCTACTCGCCTCTACCGCTGCCTCGAGCGAGCGAGCTCGCCGCGAGCGTTTCACCGCGCGGCGTCCCGCCGCTCGACATGAACGCTGTCGCGACGCTGGCGGTCCTCAACAACCCGGACCTCACCGCCGCGCGCGCGGCGATGCACGTGGCGGGGGCGCAGGCGTTCGCAGCCGGATTGCTGCCGGATCCGCAGTTCTCCTACTCCGGCGACTACAAGATGGATCACACGATCCCGCCGACCGACCCGCGCTATCCGGAGTACGACGCATACGGTCTCGAGCTCTCGGTCGACCTGCAAACGCTCCTCACTCACTCGAGCCTGAAGACCGCCGCCGGCGCCGCATATGACCAGGCGCGCCTCGACCTGCTGTGGCAGGAGTGGCAGACCGTGGCGGAGGCGCGCACGCTCTACGTGGAGCAGTCGATCGCTGCGGAGCGGCTCGCCTTCCTCGGGCCGGCGGAGCAGATCTATGCGCAGGCGCTCGAGCGCTCGCGGCGAGCGCTCGCGGCGGGCAATGTCACGCTCGAGCAAACCAGCGCCGATCTCGCGGTGGTGATCGACGTTCGCACGCAACGCGGCACCGCCGACCGCAGCCTCTCGCAGGCTCAACATGCCTTGCACGCGCTGCTCGGAGTGCAGCCCGACGTGACACTGCCCCTGAGCTCGCTCGCGCCGCCCGCGCTGCCGACTCGCGCCACCGTGCAGAGCGCCCTTGACCGGCTCGCGCAATCCCGGCCGGATCTGCGCGCTCTGCAGGCCGGCTACCGAGCACAGGAGGCTAAACTGCGCGCCGCGGTGCTGTCGCAGTTCCCGGATGTCTCGGTCGGGGTCACGCGCGCGCGCGATGTGTCGGACGTCCACACAACCGGCTTCGGTGTCACTCTCACGCTGCCGCTCTTCGATCGCGGCCGCGGAAACATCGCGATCCAGCGCGCGACGCGCGAGCAGCTGCGCGCCGAGTACCTGGCGCGCCTCGACCAGGCGTCAGCCGACACGTGGCGGCTGTGGGATGAGACTCAGCTGCTCGACGCGCAGCTTCGCGGCCTCGACGAGCGGCTGCCAGGCTTGCGTGCAAGCGTGGACCGCGCAAGTCGCGCCTTCCAGAGCGGCAACTTTCCGGCCGCGAGCTACCTGACCGTGGTCGAATCGTACCTCGGTGCCGAAGCCACCCACCTCGAGCTCCTCCACGACCTGTGGACCGACTCCATCGCGCTCGCAACGGTTCTCGGCACGCAGGTCGAGCCCGATACGGCGACCCCCGCTGAGTCCGCGCCCCGTGGGAAGGCTCGCGCCTCCTAGCCGCCATGCGAGCGCCACTCAACCGTTTGCTGCGAGCGCGGGCCGTGCCGATCGCGTTGTGCGCGCTGGCAGCTGTGCTGGCACTCGCGTCGCTGATGTCGATCCCCTCGAGAACCCAGGCCGAGGCGCCAGAGAGCGCCGCCCCGAGCGTGCTCGTCCAGACGACGCAGGTCCGGCGAGGGAGCCTGCCTCAAACAGTGGTGGCCTACGGCTCCGTGCAGGCGAGCTCGAACGGGCGCGTATCCGTGATGTCGCCGCTCGCAGCGACCGTCACCGGACTCGACGTGCGAGTCGGAGACGAAGTGGCCCGCGGCGCCCCGCTCGCGCGTCTTGCCCCGAGCCCCGAAGCGGCCGCGGCGTATGCGCAGGCGCAATTCGAGCTGCGCGCGGCGGCGGACTCCGTGACGCGGACGCGCCAATTGCTTGCGGAGCAGCTCGCCACCCGGCAGCAGCTGGCCGACGCCGAGAAGACCGAAGCCGATGCGCGCGCGGCGCTTGCAGCCCTCGAGGCGCAGGGCGCCGGTGGACCGGCGACGCTGCGCGCGCCGTTCCGCGCCGTCGTCACCGCGGTCCTCACGAGCGCCCAGAGCATCGTCTCCGAAGGCACTCCGCTGCTCGAGCTCGCCCGCACCGAAGAGCTCGTTCTGCAGGCAGGAGTCTCGCCCGATGCGGCCTCGGTGGTTCGCGCCGGAGAGCCTGCGAGCGTCAGCGCGATCGGCAGCGCACAGTCGTACGCCGCCAAGGTGCTGATGCGCGGCTCCGTCGTCGACAGCGGAACTGGACTCGTGCCCGTACAGATCTCGGTCCCGGATGCGGGGCTGTTCCCCGGCCAGGCGGCGCAAGCGACGATCACCGTCGGCACCGTGCGGGGCTTCGTGGTTCCTCACGAGGCCGTTCTGATCGACGATAACGGCAACGCATACGTCGTTCAGGCGATCGGCGGGACGGCCAAGATCGTGCCCGTACGCGTGCTAGGGACCGAGCACGCCGAGGACACGGTCGACGGACCGCTCGATCTACGAGCTCCGCTGGTGCTCGCGGGCAACTACCAGCTGAAGGACGGCATGGCGGTGCGGCTCGCCGGT
>JASHYG010000273.1 GCA_030043215.1 Gammaproteobacteria bacterium | reverse complement strand
CCGGCATCTCCCGCGTGGCGCCCGCATCGTCGAGAGAGGCGAGGACCTCGCCCACGTTCGAGAGCCGCGCAGTCGAGCTGGTGTCGGACTTGGCGGCGGCGACGGACTTGGCAGCGAGGCCGGACTTGATGGCGGCCCCAGACTTGGCGGTAGCCCCGGGCTTGGTGGCAGCCCCGGACTTGGCGGCAGCGGGCGCGGGAGTGGGCTCGCGGGATGGGCGCGAGCTGGCCGCGGCGGATTTCGGGGCGCTACGGGAAGCGCCCGTGGCTGCCGCAGTGACAGTGGGCTTCGCCGCGGGCGGTGACGAGGTCGGCTGCGCGGCGGGAGCCGTTTGCGTGGCACGAGCTGTTTCCACGGCACGAGGCGTTTGCGCGGTACGAGCCGTTTGCACTGCACGAGCTGCTTGCGTGGCCGGAGGCGGTGCCGCGGCCACGGCGGGCTTGGCCTCGACAGGCGCGGGCGCGGGTGCGGGCGCGGCCGCAACCGGGGTCGGCGCCTCGATCAGCTCGAGCACGATCGGATCCGGCTCGACCGGAGGAGCCGCGGGCTCGACCGAGACCGCGGGAGCGGGCTGCAGCACCGGTACGGCTCGCTGCGGCGGCAGATCCTGCCGGCGCGCAACGGCGTCCGGCTGCGCCAGCGCGCGCAGCTTCTTGCCCGGCGTCTCTCCGGCCCATGCCCCTGGATAGAATTCCCGGACGACGGCGACCCACTCCTCCGCCTCTTCGAGCGTCTCGAAATAACCCATGTGCAGGCGGAAGCGCTCCCTGCCGTCCTCCAGCCGCCGGCTCACGAAGAAGCTGAATCGCTTGAGCTCCGGGTCCTGCGGCTGAGACAGCGCCATGGGTGTCGTCGAGGCGCAGAGATTGACGACGAAGGGGCCTGTGGGCTCGGCGCGAGCCGCAGCGTCGGCGCGCGATCTGCCGACGGAGACCGGCTGTGCATACGGTGGTGTCATACGTCTTCCCCGGAACCATCCATCGAACCGCCGCTCTCGAGGAGTCGCCGATAGGCCGGAAGGAGAAGACCCCGCGCGCGCAATGTGCGCCTCGCCGGTGGCAACCCCGCCGTCATAGGAGCTCGTCCTTTAGACCGGTGGCTTTGCGTCCCCGCCTTTCGACGGGTTTGCCCTGAGCACGGGATCAGAGTGTCGGGAACGCGCGACGTGCAGTCAAGAGACGATTGTGCGCAATAACTCTCATCCGTCCTCACGCGCTGCGGACAGAGGCCGCGGCATCGCGCAGAGCAGACATAAGCTCGGCCGCCTGCTCACCATAACGCGCTCAGCCGACCTCTCGCTCCGCGGCGTCGTCGGGCGGCGTCGCGGAGCGCGCGCAGAGCAGCTCCGTGACAGCGGCCGCGGACAGAGGCCGCGCGAGATAGAAGCCTTGCGCGAGATCGCACCGATGCTCGCGCAGGAAGTCGAGCTGCTCGATGCACTCGATGCCCTGCGCAACGACGCGCCTGTCGAGCGCGTGAGCCGCCTTGATGCCCGCCGCGACGATCGCGGCGGATTCCGCATCGTGCGGCACGCGCCCGATGAGGGCCCGATCGATCTTCACCACCCCGATCGGATGGTGGCGCACGTCGCCCATCGACGAGGAACCCGCGCCGAAATCGTCCAGCGCGAGGCGAACGCCGAGCTGCACGAGACGCGGGAGCGACGCCGCGGCCTCATCGTCCGCGAGCACGCCCGGCGCGAGCTCCAGCTCGAGCATATCGGCCGCGAGCGCGTGCTTGTCCAGGGCCCGCCGGACGGTCCGCGAGAAGTCCGCATCATGGAGCTGCTGGACGCAGACGTTCACGGCGAGGCGCGGCAACTGGATCCCCGCAGCGCGCCACGTGGCGAGCTGGGAGCAAGCGGCATCGAGCACCCAGCCGCCGATGTCCACGATCAGCCCGCTCTCCTCCGCGGCGGGCACGAACTCGTCGGCCTGGCGCATGCCATCCCGCGGCGTATGCCAGCGAAGGAGCGCCTCGACACCGGCGAGCGCACCGTCGGCGACCGCGAATTGCGGCTGATAAAAGAGGGAGAACTCCCGCTTGCGCAGAGCGCGCTGCAGCCCCACGGGGCCGAGTGCGTTCGGCGCCGGGCTCGCGGCGCCGCGGTCGTAGAGCGTGATCCGGCCGCGGCCCAGATCCTTGGCGCGGTACATCGCGGTATCCGCGTTGCGCACGAGATCCTCGAGGCTCGAGCCGTCGTCCGGAAAGAGCGTCACGCCGATGCTGGCGGAGATGCGGTGCTCGCTCTCCGCGATGCGCATCGGCAGCTGCAGGGTCTCGGCCACCCGCTCCGCGACGGCGCCGGCTTGTACGACATCCTCCACCTCACGGAGGACGATGATGAACTCATCGCCTCCGAGCCGTGCGACCAGATCGCCCTCCTTGACGCATGCGTGAAGCCGCTGCGCGACGATCGTCAGCAGCTGATCGCCGACGCCGTGTCCGAATCCGTCGTTGACCCGCTTGAAGTGATCGAGATCGATGTAGAGGAGCGCGCCGCGAAGGCCGTCCACGGCCGAGCTCGCGATCTGGTGCGCCAGGCGCTCGCGGAAGAGCAACCGGTTCGGGAGCGCCGTGAGCGGATCGTAGTGGGCCTGGCGGTACAGCTGCTCGTCCCGCGCGCTCCTCGACAGCGCGGCGGCGAGCCGCACGGCCAGCTCGCCTCCGCAGCGAGTGAGTCGCGGGGCGGCCTCGGACGCCTCGGTGAAGCCCACCGCCAGAATTGCCTCCACGCGACCGGACACGGTGACCGGCCAGACCCAGAAGACTTCCGCGCCGGTAGCCTTCAACGGCTCGAGGAAGCTGTGGCGGCCTTCCTCGCAGCGCGCGATCGTGAGGCCTCGCCTCTCGGTCGCGAGTGTCGCGAGCATGTCACCGTCGAGCTCGACCCGGCTCACCGGTAGATCGTTGAGGCCCGCCGCCGCCACGTACACGCGCCCGCGCCTGGGAGCGTCGCCGTCCCGCAGCGTGATGCTCACGCAGTGGCAATGCGTCAGCTCCTGCACGCGGGACAGCATCGCGTCGACCACGTGCTCCAACGCCACGGAGCCCAAGAGCAGCCGATCGATCTCGCTCAGCGTCTCCAGGATGCGGAACTGCTCCTGGAGGCTAGCGGCGCAAGCCGCGAGCGCCTCGAGCAGCGCGCGGGGCTCGTCGCCGCCGTCGCTCCTCAGCACCGTGAGCCGGCGCTCCTGTAGAGCCGCGATGCCCGCGCGAGCCGCACGGAGCGCAGGCACATAGCGGGCCGCAAGGTGGAGCGTCGCGGCCGACACACAGAGCGCGCCGACGAGCGCCGCGGCGAGAAGAGCCTGGGCAGTCGACAGCTCCAGCCGCCCTTCGGCAAGCACGAAGGCCGCAAGGGGCAGAGCGGAGCACAGGCACAGAGCCGCCGCGATACGCCGGCCCATACGGCTCGACAATGCCGTCCGCATCATGCCGATGAACTTCCTCGACGCTCCGGACCGTGGGTCGTGAGACTCCGGATGGCCAGCGGCCGATCGCTGGAGTCGAAAGGGCGCGAATCTCGCACGCGCCGACAGCACGAGATATTAACTCGTTCACGTTATGCGCCCGCGCTCCGCGGCAGTGCATCCGCGCCGACCGTCTGCTCGCGGGATGGACACCGCGTCGCGCAGCGGTCAGGTGGGAGGCTGGCTCGACTTCGATGTCACGACGTCGGATCGCGAGAGAGGCGCGCGGAATTTCGCGCTCGCCAGCGCGCGAATTCCGGAATAAGTATAGCGATAGACGCCACGACGTCCAGACCGCGAGGCGCTCAGCATCGCCGCCGCGACCGTGCGCGCCGAAATCCCACGATACGGCTGTCGCGCGCCGAGCTGCAACAGGCTCACCGCCGGGACGACGAGCAGCCGCAGGAGCTCGGACGGCGGCATCTCGCGCCGCAGGCCGATCAGCGGACCGGGCTGCAGGATGTCGAGCGAGGCGAACCCGAGCGCCTCGATCGACTGCTCGGCCTCCTGCTTCACGCGCAGGCGCGAGTCGCGGGACTCGGATAGCGCCCCCACGCAGGAGAGCAGGACGAAGCGCTGCGCCTGCGCCGCCTTGGCGGCCCGCGCAAACGCCAGGGCGTATCCGAGCTCCACCCGGCGCGCCTCCTCGGACCCTGCCGCGCGCAGCGAGGCGCCGAGGCAGCAGAAGGCGGTGTGGCAGACGATCCCCCTCAGCTGCGCCTCCAGCCGGTCGAACTGGACGATCCGGTTCGCGAGCTTCGCATGCTCGAGTCCGAGCGGCCGGCGCGTCACCGCGTACGTGCGAGCGAAGTCCGGCGCCTCGAGCAGCGCGCCGAGCAGATGATTGCCGGTCAGCCCGCTCCCGCCCGCGAGCAGTGCGACCTTGGCCTGGGGTTCTCCCATAGACACCGTCCGGCCCGCCGATTCTTCGAGTTCTCGGCCTCGCTGGAGCTTAGCACCCCGCGATGCGCTTGCGCCAAGCGCATCGGGCTCGCTACTGCCGCAGTCCGACGAAGGTGCCGCCGTTCTGCTCGCACATGAGCCGCATCAGGGTCGAGAAGCGAATGCTGGTATACGGAGGAAACCCTGACAGCTCGAGAAAGCCCACGGCATGGATGCGTACGAGGCGGCCGCCGCCCGCATCGGACCGGTTGACGGCGGTCACGTCATCGAGAGCCTGCTGGATGGAGTCGCCGGTGAACTCGTCGCCGAGGACGTACAGACTGATGTGCCGGCCCGGGGACCAGTAGGTCCGGATCGCGGCCCGGATGCCGGTGACGGGATTCGACTGGCTGTAGGCTCTCCAGGTCCCCATGCGCGAGATCATCGTCGCGCGCAGCGCGGGGGTGTCCGTCAGCCATTTCCCGAAGCTGCCCGCGAACATCGGGGTGCCGCGGTCGCTCAGGATCTGCACACCCTCGAGGTGAGGATAGAGGTCGAGGATCTCTCGCAGGACCGACGTGGCTGCAGCCCAGTGGTCGTCGGTCATGCTGGAGGAGGTATCGACCAGGAAGATCACGTAGTTGCTGTCGATCGGGATGCCCCCGACCGCCTCCAGGGCAGGCAGGCGGCGCCGCGCATCGAGGAGACTCTCCACCTCGGAATTGAGCGTCTGGCGCGAGGCGGCGAGCTGCGCTTCGATGCGGTTCGCCGCGGAGGCCTCCTTGCGGCTTGCAGCGAACTCGCCCCGGACGCTCGTGAGATCGCCCGCGAGACGGGCGAGGGCCTGCTGATCACGCGTGAGCTCGGCCACGCGTCCGCGGAGCTCCCTGTCGAGCACGTCGGTCTCGCCGCGAATCACCTCGAGCTGGCGCGTGAGCTCGCGAACCTGGCCCGCGAGGATCTTGCGGCTCGCCTCGAGCGTCGTCGGCTGGCGGAAGTCGGAGATCACGAGCAGCAGAATGATCGCGCCGAACCCGCAGCAGATGCAGTCGAGGAACGACAGGCTGAAGATCTCGAAGTCGCGCGTACGCCGCATCAAGGCCAGTCCTTGGCGGGGGCGAGCAGCGTCCCGCCGCTGAGACGCGCCAGGGTCCAGAATCGATGCGCCGCCTCCACGTCCCCCAGCATGGGAAGCAGGACGGTGTCGACCGGAACGTGCTTCGGAAGCACCGTGATCGCTTGGTCGAAGAGCTCCTCGCGCGCGCCGGCGTCGATGTACTTGCGCGGGCCCGTCGTCCTGCCCTGCGTGGGCAGTCCGTCCGTGATGAGGATGATCTGATCGGGCTGCGGGTTCAGCGTCTTCGCGGCGGCCAGTGCGTTGACGAGACTCGTGCCGCCCTGCGGCACGAGCGCACGCAGGGCGCTCACGTTGCGCACGAGCGATGCGGCATCGCCAGAGTCGAGCCAGGAGCCCGCCGTGCCGGCCACGAGCGGCTCCGCGCGGGTGTTGAAGGCGTAGATCTGATACTCGATGCCGCTCGGCATCTGCAGCTCGAGCCAGTCGACGATGCGGACCGCACGCCGCCATTTGGCTGCGCTGCGCTTCACGTCGTCGCTTGCATTACGCATCCGGATGACGGTGACGACATCCTCGTGGAGCATGCTGGCGGACCGGTCG
>JASHYG010000272.1 GCA_030043215.1 Gammaproteobacteria bacterium | reverse complement strand
TGTTCGTGCTGAAGCGCGAGTGCACCAGCGCGAGCGCCGTCTCCATCGCGGGATGGTTGAGATCGGCGTAGTAGCGCGTCAGCTGCTCGGTGAGCAGCATCCCCTTGTACACGAAGGTCTTGTGCGAGAGGCTGCAGAGATACCAGTACTCCGCGCCGTCGACCGTCGAGGCGCGGATCTCGTTGTAGGCGCGCTTGCGAATGAGGTAGAGCTTGCGCTCGAACGCCATGTCGTCCGCGAGCGCGCTGCTGCGCCCGACGAACACCTGGCGGATGAACGGCTCGCAGCTCCGCGCCGTCTCGCCGAGCGAGCTGTTGTCGGTCGGAACGGTGCGCCAGCCGAGCACCGTCTGGCCCTCGGACTGCACGATGTGCTCGAAGTGCTCCTCGAGCCGCCGGCGCTTGGTGGGGCTGCGCGGCAGGAACACGAGCCCGGTGCCGTACGCGCCCGGCTCCCGCAGCGGCAACCGGGCCTTGCGCGTGATCTCCTTGAGGAACGCATGCGGCATCTGCAGCAGCACGCCCGCGCCGTCGCCGGTGTTCGCCTCGCAGCCGCACGCGCCGCGGTGATCGAGATTGCGCAGGACCTCGATTCCCTGCTCGAGGATCTTGTGCGACTTGCGCCCCTTGATGTCCACGACGAAGCCGACGCCGCACGCGTCATGCTCGTACCAGGGGTCGTACAGGCCCTGCTTGCCCGGCCTCTGCGCCAGGTGGCGCGCGAGGCTCTTTGCCTGAGTCTTGCTTGACATATGTGTACTCGACGTCAGCCCCATTCCGCTCGGGCTGCATCCGGCCCATCCTGCCCGCACTTTAGTGCGGCCCACACCGCCGCCGCGAGCCCCGGACTCGCGGCGGATACTTCAAAGCGCGATCTTGGGTCAGGGGACCGCGACGCTCCGGAAGCTCTGGGCTCGAGGCCTGCTCCCAGCGGTCGCGGCAGGGCGGTTGAGGGGGCGCCCGGGGTCGCCCGAGGCCGGCAGCGGCCGTCTCGGCCGGCGCGGCACAACTCGCCTGTGTGTACCTGGACTTGCGACCAATATTACCGACCAAGGTGGCGCGGTCAATGACCGCAATCAAGAGGGCGGTCCTCCCCCCGCCGGGGCCGGCCTGTCCGGCCCCAGGATGGTGCGGCGGGGACTTGAAACGCACCTATCCGACCCCAGTTTTGCGGCCATCCGCGCGGCTCGCCGCGCCCCGCAAGATCATTCAGAGACTGGAGGAGGCCTTCATGGCTGTCATTCGATTCGAACCCACGAGCCTCATCTCGCACCTGCAGGATGAGATCGATCGCGCATTCTCGGCTCGGCCGGGCGCCGCAGGCAGCAGCGAAGCCGCCTCGACGTGGACCGCGCCGGTGGACATCACGGAGTACGCGGACCGCTTCGAGCTGGCTGTCGATCTGCCCGGTGTCGATCCGGACAAGGTGGACATCACGCTCGAGGATGGCGTGCTCAGCATCTCGGGCGAGCGAGCCCCGGAGACGCAGAGCGCCGCCGCGGACACCGGGGAGGTACGCGTGCGCGCAGAGCGCGGCCACGGCCGCTTCTATCGCCGGTTCGTCCTGCCGGAAACCGTGGACGCGGAGCGCGTCCAGGCGAGCGGCCGCCACGGCGTGCTCGAGATCACCATTCCGAAGCAGCCGAAGTCGCAGCCCCGCCGGATCAAGGTCGCCGCCTGACGCCGCCCGATCGGGCTTACCCTCTCCCCCCGCTGGGGGGAGAGGGCTCGCTCTGCCTCACGGGGATCATGAGGAGGAGCCCCGCGAGCAGGAAGACGATCCCCACGGCGACTCCCGCCCGCTGGCTCGCGAACGCGGCGGTGACGATGCCGATCGCGAGCGGACCCACGAACGAGGTGGCGTTCCCCGAGACGGCGTAGAGCCCGAAGAACTCGTTCAGCATGTCGCGAGGCGACAGCTTCGCCATGAGCGTGCGGCTCGTCGCGAGACCGCCGGTCACGAAGAAGGCCATGAGGTTCTGCGTGACCAGGAACACCTTGTTCGGGACGCCCGGGAACAGCCCGCCCGCGTGTGCCGCGGTGCCGGCGTGCAGCTTCACGAAGAATGCCGTGTCGGGCGTGAGCGAGCACACCACGACGTTCGCGATCAGGCATCCCGCGACGAACAGCATCGTCGCGGTCTTGGTGCCGACCCGGTGATCGAGCCAGCCGGCGAACAGTCCGGAGATCGTGGCGACGACGCTGTTGAGCAGTCCCATGGCGACGAGCATCGGGGGCGTCCAGTGCAGCACGCCGGCCGCAACGACGCTCGTGAACAGCATCATCACGACGAAGCCCTCGTTGTAGAGCAGCCGCGCGATCAGGAACACCGAGGTGTTGCGGTAGCTGCGGAGCCTCCCGAGCGTGTGGATCAGGCTGGCGAGGCCGTCGCGCACGGCTTGCGGAATGTTGCGGCTCGTCGCCGGGGAATCCGGCGTCAGGATGAACATCGGGATGTAGAACAGCACGAGCCAGATCGCGGCCAGGATGCCGACGGCGCGCTCCGGCTCGTGGGCGGCCACGTCGAGACCGAACAGCGGGTGGGCGCTCTGCCCCCACGCGTAGAGATAGAACAGGAACAGGATGATCCCGAAGAAGTTCCCCAGGCTAAAGCCGAGGCCGCTCAGGAATCCGATGCGGCCGGGCGGAGAGACGTTCGGCAGCATGGCGCTGCAGAACACGTTGGAGTACTCGAAGCAGAGCGTACCGCCGACGAGCGCCAGCATGACCCAGGCGAGTCCGGAGCCCATGTGAGGCGTCGCGAACCAGAGCGCGGCCATGCTCGGCGCGCCGAGCAGGAGGCAGCCGACCAGCCAGGGCTTGCGGCGGCCCCCGGCATCCGCGATAGCCCCGAGCACCGGGGCCCCCACCGCGACGAGCAGCGCGGCCCCGGAGGAGACGAAGCTCCAGACTGTCTGGCCGCGCACCGGATCGGGGATGACGACGGTGCTGAAGTAGGCAGCGAAGACAAAGATGTTGACGAGGACGTTGTAGGGGCTGCGCGCCCCGTCGCACGCGGCCCACGCGATCTGACCGATGAGACTCGCCGGCTGGGTGGTGGCGTGGGGCGAATGGGCTGCGGCGCCCGCTGCGGCGTCATCAGACGAAGCGGCCGCGCCGCCTGCCACGGCGAGCGGCTCGGCGGACCGGGCCTGCGTCATGACTCAACCCCCCTCGGTCGAAGACGCCGACAGTATCACCTCCGCGCAAGGGGGTCGCGCGTCTGCGCAAGGGGGTCGCGCCATCCGCTGCGCCCGGCCGCCCGCCCCCCGGTAGGTGATACTGTGTACGTCCTGGGGCCGAGGGGGTGAGTGCTTGGAAGGAGTCGTCCGCCACGAAGCGCCGATCTGCATCCGGAGCGATCACCCGGCGCTGCCGGGGCATTTCCCCGGTTTGCCGGTGGTGCCGGGCGTCGTCGTTCTGGACCGGCTGGTTCAGGCGGCCGAATCCCACCTCGGCAAGCCGTTGCAAGTCGTGGGTCTCTCCCAGGCGAAGTTCCTGGCGCCGCTGCTTCCGGATCAGCGGGCCCGTTGCTCGCTCGAGATCGACGGCGCGCGGCTGCGCTTTCGCGTGGAGCGCGATGGACAGCCGGTTGCGCAGGGCGCGTTCGCGCTCGCGGCGGAGGGAGTGGGATGAGCCGCGCGACGAAGCTCGCGGCGAGGCTCGCCCTGCTGCTCCTCGCGCCGGCGGCGGCTTGGTGCGCCGGGTCCCCCCTCGACATGCTTTTGCGGGGCCTCGCGCGGCCGGCTCCGTCCTCGACACCCTTCGTCGAAGCGCACTTCTCGCCCCTGCTCACGCGCCCGCTGGTGGTGTCGGGCAAGCTCGAGTATCTCGGGCCCGATGCGCTCGCCCGCACGGTCGAGAAGCCTTATAGCGAGCGCTCGGAGATCCGCGGCGACACGGTGACGGTGGAGCGCCAGGGTGAGCCGGCACAGCGTTTCTCTCTCCAGCGCGTACCCGAGATGCGGAGCCTGCTCGCCAGCTTCGCCGCGTTGCTGAGCGGCAATGTCGGGGCGCTCGAGCAGCAGTTTCAGCTCGACCTGCACGGCGATGCGCACCTCTGGACGATCGGCCTCACGCCACGCGACCCTTATGTGCATCAGCGCATTCGCTCCATCACCGTGTCCGGCCGTGACACCGAGCCGCACTGCCTCGTCACTTTCGAGGCCAACGACGACATCACGGTGACTCTGCTCGCCGGCGCGGCCAAGACCTCGCTCCCCGCCGCGCCCGACCGCGCCTGGTTCGACGAGCAGTGCCGCGGATCGAGCGGGTAGCGCCGGCGGCCCGTGACTCCGCGCGGTCGAACAGCGCTCGTCGCGATTCTCTGGGCCGCGGCCATCGGCCTCGCCGGCGCGTACATCCACGCGACGCTGCGCGTGAGCGGCGATCTGCGCCTGTTCATGCCTACTCCGCACACGCGAGCGGAGAAGCTGATTCTCGAGGAGGTGAGCGAGGGACCGGCGGCGCGCTTGCTCATGGTGGCGCTGCGCGGAGCGGGCGCCGAGCGGCTTGCCGAGACGTCTCGGCGCCTCGCGGGCGCGCTCCGGGCCGATCCGGCATTCGCGCTAGTGACGAACGGCGAGAATCTGCTGAGCGTGATACCCGACTCGTTGCTGCCCTATCGATATCTGCTGTCGCCCAC
The DNA here is from genome assembly GCA_030043215.1 of Gammaproteobacteria bacterium. Taxonomy (GTDB): domain Bacteria; phylum Pseudomonadota; class Gammaproteobacteria; order Steroidobacterales; family Steroidobacteraceae; genus JASHUC01. Next base: position 1,900 of record JASHYG010000272.1, on the reverse strand, counting down.
GCTGGACCACGAGCGGCTGGATGCGGACTATCTGCATCGGGAGCTCGGCGAGCGCGAGCGCGATCTCTCCTCCCCCGCGGCGAGCCTCCTCGAGCCGTGGCTGCCGCGCGATCCGACGCTCGAGACGCTGAGGGTCCTCGAGTCCTGGCAGCCGCCGCACGAGCCGCAGCTGATCGACGGCGTGTGGTTCAACGCGCCGGGGACCGAGGCGCTTCTCGTCGTCGAGACGGCGGCGGCGGCCTTCGATCCGCAGGCGCAGCGCGTCGCGATGGAGAAGCTGCGCTCGCACTTTGCGGCCGCCCGGGCGGCCCCTTCGGTCGAGCTGACGGTCACCGGACCCGGCGCCTTCTCGGTGCTGATGCAGGCCCGCAGCGAGGCCGATGCGCGGCTCGCCGGCATCCTCGACACGGCGGGCATGATCTGCCTGATGCTGCTCGCGTATCGTGGGCTGCGATACGTCGTGCTCGGAGCGCTGCCGCTCGCGACGGCCGGCGTCGCCGCACTCCTCACGGTCACCGCCCTGTTCGGCACGGTCCACGGCATCACCATCGCGTTCGGCTTCACCCTGATCGGCGTCGCCATCGACTACCCGATCTTCGTCCTCAGCCACCGGCTTCCGGGGGTTCCCGCCGTTCAGACGGCTCGCTCGATCTGGCCGACGCTCGCGATTGCCGTCACGGGCCTCTGTATCGCCTATCTCGCGTTCCTGCTCTCGGGCGTGGTCGGGCTCGCGCAGCTCGCTTGCTTCAACGTCGCGGGCCTCGCCGCGGCCGGCCTCTCGACACGCTATCTGCTACCGCAGCTGCTCCCGGCCGGCACCCGTGACCACGGCGAGTCACGCGTGCCGGCGCGCCTCGCTTCACTGTCCGCCCGGGTGCCGCGCATGCCCTGGCTCGCCCCGGTGCTGGCTCTCGCAAGCCTCGCCGCGCTCATTCTCATTCCCGGCCCGCTCTGGGAGAACGATCTCGGCCGGTTGACGCCCGTTCCGGAGCAGCTGGTGCGCGAGTATGCGACGCTGCAGCAGGAGCTCGGCCAGCCGGACATCCGCTACCTCGTGACGGTGGACGGGCCCACGGCCGAGGAGGTGCTCGCGCGCGAGGAGCGCCTGGCCGGCGGACTCGGCAGGCTCATCGCGAGTCATGCCGTCTCCGGATTCGAGGACGCCGCGCGATACCTGCCGAGCGCGAGCACGCAGGAGCGCCGGCGCGCGGCGCTGCCGGATGCGAGCGCGCTTCGCGCGGCGCTCGAGGAAGCATTGACCGGCACTGCCTTCCGGCCGGACCTGTTCGAGCCCTTCCTGAGGGATGTCGCGCGCGCGCGCGAGCTTCCGCCGCTCACGCCGCGGAACGTTGCGGGCACGCCGCTCGAGCTCACGATCGGGAGCCTCCTCATCGAGCGGGACGGGAGCTGGACCGGCCTCGTGACCTTCACCGGCGTGCAGGATCCCGCGGCGGTGAGCCGCCTGGCCGCCTCGTCGGGCGGCGCCGCGCGGCTGCTCGATCTCGACCAGGCCTCGGAGGATCTGGTCGCGCATCAGCGCAACCGCATCCTCTGGAGCGTGGCCGCAGCGGCCGTGCTGCTCGCCCTCGTCGTGTACGCCGCGCTGCGCTCGGCGCGGCGCACGCTGCGCGTGCTCGCCCCGATGACCCTCACGACGCTGCTCACGCTCGCCACGCTGCACGTGGCCGGCGTCTCGCTCAATCTCTTCCACCTCATCGCGCTGGTGCTGGCCGCCGGTCTCGGGCTCGACTACGGACTGTTCTTCGAGCGCTCCGCGCACGACCCCGTGGGGCGCCGCCGCACGCTGCACGCCCTGCTCGTCTGTGCGACCGCGGCGTGCATCGTCTTCGCAGTGCTGGCAAGCTCCGCGCTGCCGGTCCTGCGCTCGATCGGCGTGACC
>JASHYG010000025.1 GCA_030043215.1 Gammaproteobacteria bacterium | reverse complement strand
ACGAACGGCTTGCCGGAGATGAACTTGCCGGTCTTCGCGTCGAGCACGTAGAAGATGCCGTTCTTCGGCGCATGCATCACGACGTGCCGCTTCTGGCCGCCGATGACGAGATCGGCCGTCGTGATCTGCGCCGTGCTGTCATAGTCGAAACTGTCGAGGGGCGTCTCCTGGTAGTACCACCTGAACTGGCCGGTCTTCGCATCCACCGCGACGATCGACGCGGTGAAGAGGTTGGTGCCACCGCCCGGGGAACGGACGTCCGCCGGCCACGGTGCGCCATTGCCCGTGCCGAAATACACGTCGTCCGTGACCGGATCGTAGGTGATGCCGTCCCAGGGCGTGCCGCCGCCGCCGAACTTCCACCACTCCCCGTTCCAGGTCTTCGCGGCCCACTTGAGCTCCGGCTGCTCGAAGCCCTTGGAGGGATCGCCGGGCACGGCCCACCACCGCCACAGCTGCTTGCCGGTATCGGCGTCGTAGGCCGACAGGTACCCGCGCTCCTCGAACTCCGAGCCCCCCTCGCCGATGAAGATGCGGCCGTCGGCGATGCGCGGCGCGCCGGTGATGGACAGCCATTTATTCGGATCTGTGGTCTGGACTTCCCAGATCTTCGTGCCGGTCCGCGCGTCGACGGCGATCAGGCGCCCATCGAGCGTGCCCCAGATCACCTTGCCCTTCCACACGGCGACGCCGCGATTCACGATGCCGCAGCACAGCTTCACGGCGAACTGACCGGGAACCTTCGGATCGTACTTCCACAGCCGCTGGCCCGTTTTCGCGTCGAAGGCGTAGACCTTGCTCCAGGGGCTGGTCACGAAGATGCGGCCATCGGCCACGATCGGCGTGGACTCGTAGCTACCGCCCTTCTCGGCAAGATCGGCGTACCAGGCAAGGCCCAGCCGACCGATGTTGTCCGCATTGATCTGCGTAAGGGGGCTATAACGCTGCTCGTTGTAGTCGCGGCCGTAGGACATCCACTGGCCCGCGTTCGCCGGCGAATCGGCTTCCCGCAGGCGCGCGCCATCGACCCCGGCACCGGCGCAGCCGGCCACCTCGGCCAGCGCGAAAGCGGCCAGCGCCGCGAGCGATGCGGCACCGAGCGCCGCGGTGATGTGACTACGCATGTTACGGATACCCCTGCGCGCTCGGCGCATCGCTCTGCTGGCTCATCGAGCCGGACTTCCGGAAATCGAGGCCTCAGCCGGCCCATCGCGATCTGCGCGATGCCCCCGCCGCCCACCTCATAGGCAGACCGTACCGAACTTATCGCCGGCTGTCGATATCGCGCCTCACCACAATAGATACAAAGCCGGCAGGCGCACAATCCGGCCGGCCTTTCACGGGGATTCGTGAGGCACGTCCCGGTGCCCCGCGAGCGGCGGGAATACGGCAAGGTCGTCGGGTCCAGGCGCATGCACCTGCCGCTTGGCGGCTCACCGACCAGCCTACTGGAACGTCCGAAGGTGCGCCGGATGACCGGACGCAAGTCGATCGAGTATCTATGCTCCGGGAGAATATCAGTTGTGTCGTCAACGCCCGGTACCGGGACTCCGACCCCAACAGGCCTCAGGTTCGAGTTGATAACAGCCGATCGGCTCCCCTCAGCGCGGGGAACAGCCGCATCCAGAGTCCCGCTGCGATGCATGCGCCGAGTCCTCCGGCGACGACGGCAGGCACAGTCCCGATCAACGATGCGAGGAGACCGGACTCGAAGGCGCCGAGCTCGCTCGACGTGCCGACGAACAGCATGTTCACGGCCGAGACACGGCCGCGCAGAGCGTCCGGCGTTGCAAGTTGCATGAGTGAGGAACGGATGTTGACGCTCACCATGTCGGCGGCACCGAGTGCGATCAGCATTGCGAGCGACAGCGCCAATGACGTGGAAAGCGCGAAGATCACGGTCGCCAGCCCGAATGCGGCGACGGCGGCAAACAGCTTGAGGCCGACCGCTCGCTCGGGCGGGTAGCGGACTTGGTAGAGCGCGATCACGCAGGCGCCGACGGCTGGCGCGCTGCGCAGCAGACCCAGGCCGACGGGCCCCGCACGCAGGATGTCGCGCGCGAACACGGGCAGCAGCGCTGTCGCCCCTCCGAGTAGCACCGCCACCAGATCCAGCGAGATCGAGCCCAGCAGAATCGGCTGTGATCGCACGAACTGGACGCCTTCCGCCACGCGAGCGATACGGCTTGCGAGCGTGGAGATGTCCGCGGGCGCCGTGCGGCGGCCCGCGACCGTCTCGATACCGAGCGCGGCAGCGAGGAACCCGACACAGCAGATCCCATAGGCGCTCGGGGGACCCAGCGTGTAAGCGAGACCGCCCAGGGCGGGACCCGCGATGACGGCGAGTTGCCAGAGCGAGGAGTTCCACGCGACGGCCCGAGGCAGGCGCTCGAGGGGAACGAGGAACGGCAGCAGTGCCTGGCCGGCCGGCTCGGCGAAGGCACGGCCCGCTCCCGATAGAACCAACATCGGATAGACCGGCCACAGCGGTGTTGCCGCGTCCCATGTGAGCACCAGGAAGCCGGCGGCGCCCAGAGCCTGGAGGGCGAGCCCGGCGGCAAGAACGCGCCGGGGCTGCAGGCGGTCGCACAGCTCGCCCGCGGGCAGCATGAGCAGCGCCATCGGCACGAACTGCGCGAGACCCACCAGCCCGAGCGATAGCGGTGTATTCGAGCGCTGGTAGACCGTCCAGCCGACCGCGACGGACTGCGCGAGCGCTGCAGCTTCCGCGAGGAGCCGCACGGCCAGATAGATCGGCAGATCCCGCTCGCGATACGGATCGCCGCCCTCGCGCGCCGATGTGGCCATGGTCCTCGACCCTGCCTCGAGCGGGCGTCTCTCGACCCGCCCGAAGAATATGAGCACAATGCTCATATTGTGGTGGAGCGTACGCGTTTGGCTACTCGCATTCCTCAGCGCTCGAGCACGATGCGCAAACAGCCGCGGCAGGCGCGCTCCCGCGCCACGATCGAGGCCATCGTGCAGGCCGCGGCTCACATTCTCGGCCAGCGCGGCTGGGATGGGCTCACGACCAACGCCGCCGCGGAAGCGGCCGGAGTGAGCATCGGGTCGCTCTATCAGTACTTCCCCAACAAGCTCGCGCTGGTCGAGGCCGTGCGGCAGCGGCATTTCGATGAGGTGCTGGCCGTCCTGCGCGTCGCCGCCGACGACGGCCTGCCGCGCTCACGCCGCATCGAGGCGCTCGTCGACGGCATGATCAGCGTACACAGCCGATATCCCGCGGCCCATCGAGTCCTGCTGGAAGAAGCGCCGCGCGGAAAGGACGCCCGTCCGGTCCACGATCGATTCGCCGCGATCCTGCATCAGCGCTACGAAGCCATCGTCAGGGCGAACGGTCGCGGCACTTCCCGTGACCCCCTTCGCATCGCTGCCCAGGTACTTGCAGCGGCCGTTGCAGGCGTCGTCCACGCCGCGTCGAGTCAACGCACCCTGCAGTCCGACACCCTCAGGCGCGAGCTTTTGGGATTGGTGGACTCGTACCTCTCCGCACGGCCGGCGCCGGTCCACCGGGTTGCCTCCCCACGGGAATGCGAGGACGATTCCGCTTCGGCCGATTCCCTCGCAACAGTTCGCCGATCCAAAGAGCGCTAGAGATGGCTTGCACCCCGACCCCTCACCGGGCCCTCGCCTCGATAGGCCCGAGCCTGCTTCTCGCCCTGGCCGCACAGGTCCCTGCGCACGCCGCAGATGATGCGTACCTGCGCAGC
>JASHYG010000271.1 GCA_030043215.1 Gammaproteobacteria bacterium | reverse complement strand
GCTTCCTCCCGTACAAGGTCTTCTCCTTGATCACATCGAAGAGCCGGCAGGCCTTCTCGTCCTCGTCGGCGAGCAGCTCGAACGGCAGCCGCTCCTTTTCCTTGAATCTCGAGTGCGAGGCGAGGCTGTCGCGCGAGATCCCGACGATCGCCACGCCCGCGCGGCGAAAGGCAGGGTACCGATCGCGGAATCCCTGGCTCTCGAGCGTGCAGCCGGAGGTCATGTCCTTCGGGTAGAAATAGATCACGAGCTTGCCGGGCGCGGCGGCGGCGAGCGTCCAGGCCTCGCCGCTCGTCGAGGGCAGCTCGAAGGGCGGAACGGGCTTTCCGAGGATCACTTTCGTCATGACGGGGCGTCAGGCCTTCACCGGCTCGAGGATGGCATCGAGGTTGAGCGAATCGCAGAACTCCATGAACTCCTCGCGCAGGTGGGCGATATGGATGCGGCTCGGGACGTTCACGTTCATCTGCACGGAGAACATTGGCGCGCCGGTGTGTGCGGCGGGATAGCTGCGGGTCGAGACCTCCGCGATGTCGATGCCGCGGCTCGAGAAGAAGCCGGAGAGGCCCGAGACGATGCCCGTCTGGTCGAGGCAGACCACATCGATCGAATACGGCAACATGTCCGTCCGCGTGGTCCGAGGCTCGGTGCGGCGGAGGTGAACGCTGAGATTGCCGGTCTCGGCGAGGCGCTTGAGCTCGGTTTCGAGCTTGGCGAGGGCGTGCCAGTTGCCCGAGACGAGGAGCAGCATCGCGAACTCCGAGCCGAGGTTCGCCATGCGGCTCTCGCTGATGTTCCCCCCGCATTCGGTCACGACCCGCGTCAGCTCGTGGACCATTCCGGTGCGATCGCTGCCGATCGCAGAAACCGCGAGGTGTTGCTTCATCTGCGGGCCGTTCTCCATGGTGGCGCAGCAGTTTACCGGGAGCGCCAGCCCGTTGCGAGGCGGCCCCGACCGCGCCGCGGGGCCTCGCGGGGTGCGCTGGAGTCGAGCCGGCGAGCTGCCGGAGAAGTCGGGCGCAGCCCGCGAAAATACCGTACCATCGCCCGCTCACTTGGACCGCACCGTCATCCCTTGATCCCATGTTCTCCGGTAGCCTGGTCGCGATCGTGACGCCGATGCGGGCGGACGGCTCGCTCGATCTCACCGCCTGGTCGCGCCTCATCGACTTTCACCTCGAGGGCGGCACGAGCGGCATCGTCGTCGGTGGCACGACGGGAGAGTCGGCGACGCTCACGGAGGCGGAGCTCCAGGAGCTCACCGCGCGGGCGTGCGAGCAGGTCGCAGGCCGGATCTCGGTCCTGGTCGGAGCCGGCACCAGCAGCACCGCCTCGACGGTCGAGCGAGTGCGCCGGCTGTCCGAGCTTCCGGTCGATGCAGTGCTCGTGGTCACGCCCGCCTACAACCGTCCCACTCAGGAGGGGCTGTACCGGCATTTCGCGGCAGCCGCCGAGGCATCGCGCGTACCGCTCGTTCCCTACAACGTCCCTTCCCGCACGGCTGTCGACATGCTGCCGGAGACGGTCGCGCGCCTGTCGCAACTTCGCAAGGTGGTGGCGGTCAAAGAGGCCGTCGCGCGAGTTGAGCGCATTCGGGAGCTGAGGGGGGCCTGCCGGCCGGGATTCGAGATACTGAGCGGCGACGATGCCACCGCACGCGAGGCGGTGCTCGCCGGCGCCGTGGGGGTGATCTCGGTCACCGCCAACGTCGTCCCGGGCCGCATGTCGGAGCTCATGTCGGCTGCCGCGCATGGGGATCGGGCGCAGTCCGCGCGGCTCGACGCTCGGCTCGCCGGCTTGCACGAGGCCCTGTTTATCGAGGCCAACCCGATCCCCGTCAAATGGGCGCTCGCGCGCATGGGGCTCATCGACCGCGGCATCCGCCTGCCGCTCACCGAGCTCTCGGAAGGGCACCAGGCGGCGGTGATTTCGGCCTTGCGCGAGGGCGGCGCGCTCGGTGCATGAACTACTCCATCGTTCGAACCATGGCGAAAGCATGACTCCATCCAACGCAACGAGACTCCTCTTGAGGGCGCTGTGTCATACGGCGCTCGCCATCACGGCAGCCGTCGCGCTCGGGGGGTGCCATCATCTGGTGCCCAAGGCCTTCAGGGCGAAGGACTGCAACAAGCCCCAGCCCTACGATCTGGCGCAGAGCATCGCGCCGCTCCGGGTGCCCCCCGGCGTCGATCCGCCGGATACCCAGGGGGCGCTGCGGGTCCCCGCGGACAATGAGCCGACGCCGCCTCCGCGAAAGCTCACGGACCCCTGCCTCGATGAGCCACCGCCGTTTGCGACCACGGCGACACCTGCGACACCCACACCGACCACTACGGCCACGCCGCGCGCGAGGGCGGTACCGTCCGACTGACATCGGGTATCATGCCCCGGGCCCCGGAGGGGCCTGGGGTCAGGGTAGATTTGTTATGAGTTACCTCTCATAACTCATTGATCGGAGAGGTGGCCGAGCGGTCGAAGGCGCTGGACTGGAATTCCAGTAACATCTTCACGGGTGTTCGTGGGTTCGAATCCCACCCTCTCCGCCAACCGCAAATAAAACGGTCCTTCGGGGCCGTTTTATTTGCCCTGTTGGCGGAGGCAGTGGGAGGCCGACCGCAGGGAGGCCCCATCCCACCCTCTCCGCCAATCCTCAGCGGAGAGAATACGAGAGACGTACGGCGATACGCTGCAGTACTTCCAGGAGCAGATCGTCATTGAGCGCACGGTGGAACTGCGGATGGTCCGGCATTGCGTGCGTCGCCCGTTCGTTCAAGGCAACTGCGGGGGCATATCCGTTCATGGAGGAACCGTAGTACACGCCTTGCAGAGTTGGATACGCCTCGTATAGCTGGCGAGCCCAGGCCCGTGTGCGTGAGCGAGGGCCGGAGTGGATCGCAGTGGAGGCGCCGATTGTCGTGACGAAGACGCCGTGAAGATCGAGCAGGGTTACCGGCTCCTCAAGGGCAAAGACGACGAGAGTCGGTGCGTTGCGGATCCGGTCGATCCGGCGGGTGGCCTGGAAGACCTCCGCGGTGCATGTGTCGATGTCCGGCGCACAGTAGAGGATGGCCCGATCCTGTTCCGTCGGCTCGCCGTCAGGGTCGGTCAGGTGATGGTCCCAACGTGCCGCAGCGGGTCCAAAGCGGCGAAACTGATTCCAGTGCGAGGGATACGGCCCGGCCGCAAAGTAGATGCGGGCGAGGAGCGTTCCGGCAGCCAATTCGATGGTGTCGGCGGCAATACGACGCAGCGCGCC
>JASHYG010000270.1 GCA_030043215.1 Gammaproteobacteria bacterium | reverse complement strand
GGACGACGCCGCGACGTACGCGCTGCTCAAGTCCTGCCGCACGACCGCCGTGTTCCAGCTCGAATCGCGCGGCATGAAGGATCTCATCCGCCGCCTGCAGCCGAACTCCTTCGATGACGTCGTGCCGTTCATCGCGCTCTTTCGGCCCGGCCCGCTGCAATCCGGCATGGTGGATGATTTCATCAACCGCAAGCACGGGCGGAGCGACGGCCCGATCGACTACCTGCATCCGAGCCTCGAGCCCGTCCTCGCTCCGACGTACGGCGTCATCCTCTACCAGGAGCAGGTGATGCAGATCGCGCAGGTGCTCGCGGGCTACACGCTCGGCGGAGCGGACCTGCTGCGCCGCGCGATGGGCAAGAAGAAGCCGGAGGAGATGGCGAAGCAGCGCTCGGGATTCGTCGAAGGCGCGGTCGCGCGCGGCGTGGAGCGGGGGCGCGCCGCGCACATCTTCGACCTGATGGAGAAGTTCGCGGGCTACGGCTTCAACAAATCGCATTCGGCCGCTTACGCGCTGCTGTCGTACCAGACGGCCTATCTCAAGGCGCATTACCCCGCGGCGTTCATGGCCGCCGTGCTGTCCGCGGACATGGATCACACCGACAAGGTCGTGATGCTGATCGAGGAGTGCAAGCAGCTCGGGCTCGAGGTGGTGCCCCCCGATGTGAACACCTCGCGCTACGAGTTCGCGGTCGCGGGCGAGCGCACGATTCTTTACGGGCTCGGCGCCATCAAAGGGGTCGGGCTCGGAGCGGTCGAGTCGCTCATTCACGAGCGGGAGGCACGCGGGGCGTTCGTGAGCCTCACCGACCTCTGCCGGCGGCTCGATTTGCAGAAGCTCAACCGGCGCGCTCTCGAGGCGCTGATCCGCTCGGGCAGCGCCGACTCCCTCGGCGCCAACCGGGCGACGCTGATGAGCCGCCTGCCGGCGGCCATGCAGCTCGGCGGCCAGAGCTCGAAGGCCGTCGAGGCCGGCCAGAACGATCTGTTCGGGCTCGCCGCGCCGGACGCCGGTCCCCGAGCGAGCGCCGCGGCGCTCCCGGATGGAGCAGCGCTCCCGGACGGGCCGGTGCAGCCGGACTGGAGCGAGCAGATCCGCCTCGCCGGCGAGCGGGAGACGCTCGGGCTCTATCTGACCGGCCACCCCATCGACCGGCTCGAGGCCGACCTGCCGCGATTCGTGTCGGCGCGCATCGCCGATCTGGTGAGCGAGAAGCCGCCCGTGGCGGGCGAGGGCGGCCGCGGCTTCACTGCGGGCCGCGCGGCGAGCGTCGCCGGGCTGGTCGATGAGGTGAGGAAACGCGGCACGCGCGTGAGCATGGTCCTCGACGATCGCTCAGGCCGGCTCGAGATCACCCTGTTCGACGACGTCTACCAGCAGCATCGGGACCTCATCGCGAAGGACACGCTCGTGCTGGTCGAGGGCTCGCTGCGCTTCGATGAGTTCGGCGATTCGTGGCGCCTTGCGGCGCGCCGCGTCACGGATCTGTACAAGGCGCGAGAGCAGCAGGTGCGGCGCCTGCTCTTGCGCTGGCCAGAGGAGGGGAGCCCGGCAGCCATCGTCCAGCGCTTGGCCGACGTGCTGGAGCCGTGGCGCAAGGGACACTGCTCGGTCGGTATTCAATATCGCGCGCGCGGCGCGACGTGCGTGCTGAGCCTCGGCTCCGAGTGGAGCGTGAGGCCGTCGCGCGAGCTCGTCGACCACCTCGAGACCCTCGTCGGACGCGATGGGGTGAAGCTTCTCTACGGCCCCCCGGTCTCGGTCGCCTCGTTCGGCACGGGGGGAAGGTGACGGTCTCCCTGTGGGGCGGGGCTCGCCCGCTCCCCGGGCGGGAGCGCCCGTCGCGCGGGACTGGACGCCTTCACCGCCCCCCCGTAACCTCCCGCGATCCATCTTGAGCGGATGCCGACCGTCACATGGCCGTCGCGTTTCTCGACTTTGAACAGCCCATCGCCGAGCTCGAAGCGAAGATCGAGGAGCTAAAGCACGTCGGATCCGACTCCGAGGTGAACATCAACGACGAGATCGCGCGGCTGCAGGCGAAGAGCCGGCAGCTCACGGTGAGCATCTTCGCGAGCCTCACGCCGTGGCAGATCACCCAGCTCGCGCGCCATCCGCAGCGGCCTTACACGCTCGATTACGTGAGCGCCCTGTGCAAGGAGTTCCACGAGCTGCATGGCGACCGCATGTTCGGGGACGACCTCGCGATCGTCGGCGGTCCCGCCCGGCTCGAGGATCGCACGGTGATGGTCGTCGGGCACCAGAAGGGCCGGGACACCAAGGAGCGCGTGCGGCGCAACTACGGCATGCCGAAGCCGGAGGGCTACCGCAAGGCCCTGCGCCTCATGCGGCTCGCCGAGCGCTTCCGCTTGCCGCTCATCACCTTCGTCGATACCCCGGGCGCCTTTCCGGGCATCGGCGCGGAGGAGCGCGGCCAGTGCGAGGCCATCGCACGGAATCTTCTCGACATGTCCGCTCTCAGCGTCCCGATCGTCACGGTGGTGACCGGAGAGGGCGGCTCGGGCGGAGCGCTGGCGATCGGCGTCTGCGACCGCCTGCTCATGCTCCAGTACAGCACCTACTCGGTGATCTCCCCCGAGGCCTGCGCCTCGATCCTCTGGAAGAGCACCGACAAGAAGGAGGCGGCGGCCGAGGCGCTGGGCCTCACCGCGCAGCGGCTCTACCAGCTCGGCCTCATCGACGAGATCCTCGAGGAGCCGCTCGGAGGCGCGCATCGGGATGCGGCCGCCATGTCGGCCACCTTGAAGGCTGCGGTCATCCGCCATCTCGACGAGCTCGGGTCCCTGCCCATGCAGGAGCTCCTCGAGCGCCGCAACGCGCGCATCGCCTCGTTCGGGGTGTACTCCGAGGACGCGAGTGAATGACGGCGTCCCGCGGACCTCTGCGGTGCGGCGGAAGCCTCTAGTCGCCGAGAGGCCCGCGAGCCGAGTCACGGCGAGGCCCGGGGTTCGTGTCACGGCGAGGCCCGGGGCCCGAGCCGCGCCGAGCCTCGAGACCCGGATCCAGGCGTGTCTCGCCGCGCTGCTGCCGGAGTATCCGCGGGTCTCGCTCTGCGTCGCGTTCAGCGGCGGGCTCGACTCGACGGTACTGCTCACGGCGCTCGCGATGCTCGGCGGTACGAGCCGGCGCCCGCGGCTGCGCGCGGCTCACGTGGATCACGGCCTGCATCCGGATTCCGCCGCCTGGGCGGATCACTGCCGCGCGGCCGCCGAGCGGTTGCGTGTTCCGCTCGCCGTGCTGCGCGTGAAGGTCGATCGCCCGCCCGGGGCCTCCCTCGAGGCCGCGGCGCGCGAGGCGCGTTATCGGGCGCTCGAGCGCGAGCTCGCCGACTCGGAGGTGCTGCTCACGGGGCAGCATGCGGACGACCAGCTGGAGACGGTGCTGCTGCAGCTGCTGCGCGGGGCGGGCCTGCCCGGCATCGCGGCCATGCCGCCCGTCGCGCCGTTCGGCCGCGGGCGCCTCGCCCGGCCTCTCCTTGCCATGGAGCGCAGCGAGCTCGAGGCCTGGGCGCGTGCGCGGGGGATCGAGTGGATCGAGGACGACACCAACGCGGACGAGCGCCTGGACCGCAACTACCTGCGCCGCCGCGTGGTGCCGACGCTGCTCGCGCGCTGGCCGTCCGCAAGCCGCGCCGCGGGACGCACGGCGCGCCATGCGGCTGAGGCTCAGCGGCTGCTCGATCTCATCGCGCGCGTCGACGCGGACCGCGCCGCCGTGGGCGCAGCCCTCTGCGTCAAGCGCCTGCGACCCCTCGCCCCGGAGCGGCGCCGCAACGTCTTGCGCTATTGGATCGCGCGCTCAGGAAGACCGCTGCCCGATACCCGCAGGCTCGGTGAGCTCGCAGGCCCCGTGCTCGGTGCGCGTCCCGACGCCCATCCACAGGTGGCCTGGGGTGGAGTGGTCGCGGAGCGTCACGGCGATCTCTTGAGCCTGCGTGATGCCGCGACCCCGGGCCCGCTCGGACCGCTCGAGTGGCCCTTGCGGACCGTCTTGCTGCTCGAGCTGCCGCCGGGACTCGGCAAGCTCGAGCTGGCGCCGGACCGTCACGGGCCGATCGACCTCGACGCCCTTCCGGAATCCGTGACCGTCCGCTCGCGCCGCGGAGGCGAGCGGCTGCGTCCCCGGCGCGGAGGCCCGACCCGCACGCTAAAGGCGCTCCTGCAGGCCGCACGGGTCGCCCACACGGAGCGCGGACGCATCCCCTTGCTCTGCGTGGGCGAGCAGGTGCTCGCCGCGGGCGATCTGTGGGTGGACGCGCAGATCCAGGGCGGGGCCGCGACTCGGAGGAGGGGCCGGCTCATCTGGCATCGAAGCTCCTGAGCCGCGCGGCGCTTCATCGCGCCCCGCGGTTGTGCTAGCCTGTCGGCCCGTCGATTCTGCGGCTGCAGCCGTCCTCTTGAGCTTCGACGGAGACCCCTCGAGCCCCGCATGAGCCGTTTCGTATTCGTCACCGGCGGTGTCGTCTCCTCGTTGGGGAAGGGGATCGCCTCCGCCTCGCTCGGCGCGATTCTCGAGGCTCGCGGCCTCAAGGTCGCCATGGTGAAGCTCGATCCCTACATCAACGTGGATCCCGGCACCATGAGCCCGTTCCAGCACGGCGAGGTGTTCGTGACGCACGACGGCACCGAGACGGACCTCGACCTCGGCCATTACGAGCGGTTCGTGCGCACCACCACGGGGCGCAACAGCAACTTCACGACCGGGCGGATCTACGAGCGCGTCATCGCCAAGGAGCGGCGCGGCGACTATCTCGGCGCGACGGTGCAGGTGATTCCCCACATCACGGACGAGATCAAGCGTAGCATCGCGCTCGGAGCGAACGAGGCGGACGTGTGCATGGTCGAGATCGGCGGCACCGTCGGCGACATCGAGTCCCTG
>JASHYG010000269.1 GCA_030043215.1 Gammaproteobacteria bacterium | reverse complement strand
GAGACGCTCGCGGTGCTCAAGGATAGGCGCGCGCGCAACAGCCTGATCTTGCCGCCCATCGTCCAGAGCCTCATCTTCGGGTACGCCGCGACGTACGATCTGAACCACGTGCCTTACGCCGTGCTCGACCAGGACGGCGGCTCCGCCTCGCGCGCCCTCATTGCGCGGCTGGACGGCAGCGGCATCTTCGAGCGCGTCGCCAATCTGCACCGGGAGTCCGACGTCCGCGCGATCGTCGACCGGCGGAGCGCGCTGCTCGTCCTGCAGATCGGCCCCAACTTCGATCGCGAGCTCGACGCCGGCTTGCCGGCCGACGTGCAGGTGATCGCGGATGGCCGCGACTCCAATACGGCGGGGACCGCGACCGCCTACGCAAGCGCGGTCATCGATGCTTTCAACGCCGACTGGCGCAGCTCGCACGGTCTCCCGGGGCCCCCGGTGAGCGTCGTCGAGCGCGCCTGGTACAACCCCAATTTCGAGACGCGCTGGGACATGATCCCCGGCATGATCGGCACCCTCACACTGTTGCAGACGCTGCTCCTCACCGCCATGTCGGTGGCGCGCGAGCGCGAGCAGGGGACCTTCGATCAGCTGCTCGTCACGCCATTCCGGCCGTACGAGATCATGGTGGGCAAGGCGCTGCCCTGCATGCTCATCGGGATGATCCAGGCGACGGGCGTGCTGCTCGTCGCGCAGCTGTGGTTCCACATTCCGTTCTCGGGCTCGTTCGTCACGCTGTACGCGGGGATGCTGTGCTTCGTGCTCGCCTCCGTCGGCATCGGCTTGCTCGTCTCCGCCTTCTCCTACACGATGCAGCAGGCGATGCTGTTCTCGTTCCTGATGATCATGCCGTTCGCGATGCTCTCGGGCCTCACCACGCCGCTCGGGAACATGCCGCTCGCGCTGCAGTACTTCACTCTCGCCAACCCACTGCGCTACGCCGTCGACATCGCGCAGCGCGTCTACCTCGAGGGCACCGGCTTCCTGCAGCTGATGCCGGACATCTGGCCGCTCGCCATCATGGCGACGGTCACGCTGTCGGCGGCCTCGTGGATATTTCACAACCGACTGCAGTGACCGCCATGCGCACCGCAAGCTCGAGTCCGACCGCATACCTGACCGCCCGCCTGACGGCGGGCCTCGTCGCAGGCGTCGCCGCGGGCCTCCTCGCTGGCCTCGCCGCGGGATGCACCGTCGGCCCGAGCTTCGTCAAGCCGAAGCCCGACGTGCCGCCGCAGTGGTCGGGAGCTGCCCTGCACAACGATGCGCGCCGCGCGGGCGCCGTGAACGAGCAAGTGGTCCCCGACGCAGAATGGTGGACGAGCTTTCGCGATCCGACGCTGTCGTCGCTCATCGGCCGCAGCGTCGCCGCGAACCTGGACGTTCGCGAAGCGGCGCTACGCATCGAGGAGGCGCGGGCGGAGCGCGACCAGGCGGCGGCGGGCCTCTGGCCGAGCCTCTCGGCCAACGCCGGCTTCACGCGGCAGCGCCTGAGCCTCAATACGCCGAACGGCGCGATTTTCGGCATCGCCCCTGAGATTCCCGGGCTGCCCTCGGGCGTCTTCGCAAACCCGTACAATCAGTATCAGCTCGGACTTTCCGCATCGTGGGAGCTCGACCTCTTCGGCCGCGTGCGCCGGTCGGTCGAGGCGGCTCGCGCGCAAATGCAGGCCTCGATCGAGGACGCGCATGACGTCGTGCTCTCGCTCGCAAGCGACGTGGCGGCAGCCTACATCGACCTGCGCGGCGCGCAGCTGCAGAAGTCCATCCTCGAGCAGAGTCTCGCGACGCAGCGCGACGTGCTCGCGATCACGCGCCAGCGGTGGAGTGCAGGACTCACGACAGACCTCGACGTCGAGAATGCGACAAGCGAGGTGAACGCCACCCAGGCCCAGCTCCCCGTCGTCGAGCGCGAGATCACGGTGGACATCAATCAGCTGAGCGAGCTCATGAGCCGCGAGCCCGGCGCCCTTCGAGCCGAGCTCGAGCAGGCGACGCCCGTGCCGCCCGTGCCGCCGGCGGTTCCCATCGGGCTGCCCGCAGACCTTGCGCGACGCCGGCCGGACATCCGCCGCGCGGAGGCGAGTCTGCACGCCGCGACCGCTCAAGTCGGGGTCGCCGTGGCGGACCTCTTTCCGGACCTGACGCTGAGCGTCGCGGGTGGCTATCAGTCGGAGGGTCTCTCTGAGCTCATCAACACGGCGAGTCGCTTCGCCTCGCTCGGACCGACGATCGATCTACCGATCTTCAACGGCGGAGCCCGCCGCGCGACCGTCCGCCTCGACAAGGTGAAAGCAAAGGAGGCGGCCGTCGACTATGCGCGCACAGTACTCGGCGCGCTGCACGAGGTCGAGAACGCCCTCGCCGCGTACGGTGCGGATCAGGACCGTCGAATCTCTCTCACCGCGGCCGTCGATGCGAGCCGGGAAGCCCAGACGCTCGCGCGGCAGCGCTACCAGGGCGGCCTCACCGACTTCATCGAGGTGCTCGATGCGGAGCGCACGCTCGAGCAGAACCAGCTATCGCTCGCGGAGGCGACGACCTCCGTCTCGAGCGACCTCGTGCTGCTCTACAAGACGCTCGGCGGAGGCTGGCAGGCCGAGCCGCTGCCGGCGCCAGTCAACGAATCGGCAGCACATTAGGTCTCCTCCAGCGCCAGCTCCGCGGCGTATTCCGGCGGCTCCGGCTCGGCGACGCCGGATGGCAGCTCGACGTCCTCGTAAATCTGGCTGAGCGAGAGGCGCATGCTCAGGCACGACGACTCCATAACGTCGTCGGGCTCGCTGAGCAGATAACCGCGCCAGGCGGCGCTTCCCGGGTCTCCACTCTCCCGACGGTAGACCTCCACACGCATCCTATCCTGGTCCACGATGACGTACTCACGCAGTGACGCGAGGGTCGAGTAACTCACGCGTTTCTCCCGCCGATCGATGGCTGCGGTGGAGGGTGAGAGAATCTCAACGATGAAGCACGGCCGCACCAGATACAGCTCGTGGCGATCCGTCGGATCGCAGCAGACGCTGAGATCTGGATAGTAGAAGCTGTTGCGCACCTCGACGTGGACCTTCATGTCAGGGCCGAAGACCTGGCATCCGCTGTTGTCAGCCGCGACTCGTGCATGTCGCACCAGATTCGACGCGATCAGATTGTGCCGGCGCTTCGCGCCAGACATGGCGTAGATCTCGCCGTCCACGTACTCGTGTTTGAAACGGCTCTTGGACTCCCAGTC
>JASHYG010000268.1 GCA_030043215.1 Gammaproteobacteria bacterium | reverse complement strand
CTAGGGACGGTCTTTGTCGGCGCTCGGGCGCCGGTCCCCGAAGGGCCGCTACGCGTACCAGTAAGCGGCGGCGCGCATCTCGATGCTCGCTCGCGGCGGCACGTTCGGCGGGCAGGTCGGATCGTCGAACGCGCTGTGCGGTACCTGACTCGGCTCATTCGCGGAGGAGTCGTTCGTCTTGAACACGACCACCTCATCGCGCGTCATGCTCGAGTAGTAGAGCCAGCGGTGCTTGGGGTTGTGCCGCACGACCAGCCCCTCGAACGACCACTCCGGCTGGCCGGCGACATCGAAGACGGCATCCGCTGGCACGAGGTCCCGAGGCTCCACGGTGCGCGCGTCGCACATGGCGAGCGGGACATCCTGCGGCGGCGGGGAGAACGTCCGCCAGATGTTGTAGTGCGCGAACCGGCGCACGCTCCGGGAATCGCCCTTCGGCCGCGAGCGCTCCGCGAACGCCGCCGCGGTGCTATCGGAGCAGTCGATGTGTATGAAGCGCGCCGGCCGGGAGTTGTTGAGCCGGCCGGAGTCCGCCGACTTCTCGCCGAACCGCAGGACGCCCGTTCCATTCACGACGACGGCATCGGCCCCCGAGAGCTCGAGTATCAGCCTCTCGATCTCCACCGGGTGCAGCGCGGCCACTTCCTGTCCGTTGCGGAAATCCGATACGGCGCTGCGATGCCGGACGAGCGCGACGCCTTCGCAGCCGAGCGAGGGGGCTGCCGCCAGCGTACGCGCGTCCTCGATCCGGACCGTTCGCGGGTCGAGCGCCAGCACGTCGCGCGAGGAGTCGTTGGCGTAGTACCGCGGCCGCACGGACATCGAGGCCGTGTAATTGACGGAGCTTTCGACGACCCGGGCGCCCGCGCCCGCCCGCTCGGCAAGCTGGGAAGATGCCATGGCTGGGACTATCGAGATTGCTCGACGTCAAGTCAAGCAGGCGCCTGGCGCGGCTCACGCCCTAGCGCGGCGACCGCTCGTGACCTCCGCGATGGGCGGCGGGAGTGGACCGCAGCCGCGGCGCGGCGAGCGCCGCCCGCAGGAACCGAAAGGCCTCGTCCGCCGGCATGGGCCGGGCGAATAGAAAGCCTTGGACCGAGTTGCAGTGCTCCTGGGCCAGAAACTGCCACTGCTCCGAGGTCTCCACTCCTTCGGCGACGACCTCGAGCCCGAGCGCACGCCCGAGCGCGATGGTTGCCCGGCACAGTGCCCCATCGTACGCATCCGCCGCGCAGTCGGTCACGATCGACGCGTCGATCTTCAAGCGATCGACGTTGAACCTCTTCAGCCGCGCGAGCGAGGAGTGACCGGTGCCGAAGTCGTCTATCGCGAGCGAGACGCCGAGCTGCTTGAGCCGGGCGAGGCTCCGTGCCGCCATATCCGGCGAGCTCATCGCCGCCGACTCGGTGATCTCCAGCTCGAGCAGCTTCGCAGGCAATCCGGTCGTTGCGAGCACGGCGGCGACGCGCTCGGCGAGGTCCTCGCGGGCAAACTGCAGGGGCGAGAGATTGACGGCCATGATGAGCGGCTCGCCGCCCTGATCGCGCCAGGCGCGCATATCGCGGCATGCCGCCGTGAGTGCCCACTCGCCGATCGGCTCGATGAGCCGGGTCTCCTCGGCGATCGGGATGAACAGCGCGGGCGGGATGAGTCCGCGGGTGGGATGATTCCAGCGCAGCAGCGCTTCCATTCCGATCGGCCGGCCGGTGAGCGTGTCCATCTGCGGCTGGTAATACAGCACGAACTGGCCCTCGGCGAGCGCATCGCGCAGCTCGGTCTCCAGGCCGAGGCGCTGGTCCGCCGCCTGGGTCATCGCCGGCTGGTAGACCTCGTAGGTGTCCCGGCCGCGGGCCTTGGCCGCGTACAGGGCGATGTCAGCCTTCTTCATCAACGTCTGCCCATCGATGCCGTCGCCCGGAAAGACGCTCACCCCGGCCGTCACCGTCACATGGACCGTGCTCGCGTCGATCTCGACGCGGCCCCGGAGCTGATCGAATACCTGGCTCGCGACGGCCTCGATTTGCGTCTCCGCGCGCAGCTGGGTCAGCGCCACGACGAACTCGTCGCCGCCGATACGGGCGACGATGTCCGCCTCGCGCACGGCGCCCCGTATCTTGCGCGCGAGCTCCACGATCACGCGGTCGCCGGCGTCGTGACCCAGGGTGTCGTTGATCGTCTTGAAGCGGTCGAGGTCGATCATCATGAGAGCGACTCGGCCGCGACTCGCCCCGGCGGCGGTCAACGCCTCCGCGAGGCGCGTGCGCAATCCCAGGCGATTGTCGAGTCCGGTCAGCGGGTCGTGATAGGCGAGGAACGAGATGCGCTGCTCCGCGCGCTTGCGGGCCGCGATGTCCTCGACCATGGACCACATGAGCCGCGTGCCGTCGCTCGAGGTGACCATGATGCCGGTGACCTGCACGGGAACCGTCGAGCCGTCCTTGCGCGTGAGCTCCTTCTCGAGCGGGCCGAAGCGCCCGCTCTGCATCAGGCTGTGGACGCGCTGGCGCTGGTCCTCGGTGCCGTTGTCGAGCGCCCAGTCCCACCAGTTCATGCCGGCGAGCTCCTGCCTGGAGTAACCGGTGATGACCTCCATCGCAAAGTTGGTCTGCAGGAAGCGGCCTTCGCTGTCGCTCAACGCGATGCCGAGCGGCGAGAGGTCGTACAGGCTGCGCAATTTCTCCTCGCTGACCCGCAGCTCCTGCTCGGCGAGCTTGCGGCGGGTCACATCGTTGACGTAGCCCGTCCACGTCGTGCTGCCGTCCGGGTTGCGCTGCGGGATCGCGTTCGCCTCGAGCCAGCGCAGCTCGCCCTCCGAGGTGATCAGGCGATGCTCGGCGTGCCAAGGCGTGAGGGTCGCCGCCGAATGCAGCATCGCGGCGCGGTCGAGGGTGTTCTCCTCGGGATTGACGAGGAAGCCCGACATGCTCCGCTCGTCGCCCAGCAGCTCCTCCGGGCTCACGCCGTACAGGTCGCGTGCGCCGGGGCTTGCGTAGAGAAACTGCGGCTGGCCATCGGCGTTGAGCCGCCATTGAAAGATCATGCCCGGTACGTTGGCGGCGATGACTCCCAGGTTCTCGGCGGCGCGGCGGCGCTCGTCGTCCCCCCGCCGCTGCTCCGTCACGTCGATTTGCACGCCGAACAGGCGCAGCGGCGCGCCGTCCGCCGAGCGCTCGAGCACGCCGCCGGTGCCGAGCACCCAGCGCCACGAGCCGTCCTTCGCGCGCACGCGGTGCGTGCCGCGGAAGAGGTCGGAGCGGCCGGCCATCACCTCGGCGACGGCCTGGTCGGCCGAGGCACGGTCGTCGGGGTGGCAGAGGGCACGCAAGTCCTCGAGTCCCAGGGACAGCTCGTGCGGCTCGTACCCCAGCATCT
Organism: Gammaproteobacteria bacterium; assembly: GCA_030043215.1. Taxonomy (GTDB): domain Bacteria; phylum Pseudomonadota; class Gammaproteobacteria; order Steroidobacterales; family Steroidobacteraceae; genus JASHUC01. Next base: position 10,089 of record JASHYG010000268.1, on the reverse strand, counting down.
TGCAGAAGGCCTCGTTCACGGTGACGGTGCCGCGCTGGATATCGAGCTCCCACGTCCCGAGGTTTGCGCCTTCCATCATCATGCGCGCGCGGTGCTCGCTGAGCCGCATCGCCTCGCGGACGCGCACCTGCTCCGTCACGTCGCGCTGGATCGCGATGTAGCCCTCGACCTCGCCCCGATCGTCGAGCAGAGCGTCGAGGTCGGCCTCGATCCAGCGCTCCTGGCCGTCCCGCATGCGGATCAGCACCTCGAACTGGGCTCCCTCCTTCCGGGCGTAGAGCTCGCGCGCCCGCTTGACGGTCTCCATGTCGGTTCCGTCGAAGAACAGCAGGTCGCCGGCGGCCCTCCCGCAGGCCTCCTCGGATGTGTAGCCCGTGAGCTGGGTAAAGGTCTCGTTCACCCACTGGATCCGGTGCTGTGGGTCGGTGATGGCCACGGAGATTCCGCTGTGGCCCGCCACCAGCGTGGTCCAGCGATGCTCGGCGTCCGCGCGCGCCGCCGCGGCGGCGGCGGCCGACCGCGTGCCCCATCGGCGCGCAAGCCAGTGCCAGACCCACGGCGCGCCGAGGAGCAGCGCGAGCAGGGCCGTGCTACGGACATCGAAGAGCGAGCGTGCGCCGGGGCTTCGAGCAAGGTAGGCGCGGACGAGGAGTATGAGCTGTGCGGCGAGAATGATGCACGCCGCGCCGACCAGGAGGGCGCGGCGCGCAATGCTGCCTCTGCGCGCGGCGCGAGCCCGAGGTGAGCCGAAGCCGGCTGCGCTGAAGGTCTTGGGCAAAGCCCTGCGGCCGTGGGCTCGCATTGATGCTATGTCAACAACACTCGTAGTTCAGGCTGACCCGTTATCGGCCAAGCCGGCTTCGACTTTAAGGACGCCGTCCGAGCCGAGCACGAGCGCTAGAATGGCGGATCGCGAGGTTCGCTCGAAATCACCGTTCTTTCAGACCCCGAGCCCTGCAGCCATTATGTCCAGCCCCTCGAGCGCCCTGCCCACGCTCTACATTCCTCACGGCGGCGGCCCTTGCTTTTACATGGATTGGGAGTCTCCGACCCCGAATCCCTGGACCGGGCTCGCGAGCTGGCTCGGCGGGCTTGCTGCCTCGATCGGCCGCGTGCCGAAGGCGGTGCTCGTCATCTCCGGCCACTGGGAGGAGGACCCGATCGCCGTGAACTCGCAGGAGCGGCCTGCGCTCCTCTACGACTACTATGGGTTCCCGGAGCATACGTACCGTCTCCAGTATCCGGCGCCGGGCTCGCCGCAGCTCGCCCGCGAAGTGCGCGACCTGCTCGAGACAGCCGGATTCCGGGCGCGCGAGGAGAGCCGGCGCGGCCTCGACCACGGCGTGTTCGTGCCGTTCAAGCTCATCTATCCGCACGCCGACGTGCCGGTCGTGCAGATGTCGCTGCAGCGCGGTCTCGATCCGGCCGCGCACCTCGCCATGGGCGCGGCCCTCGCGCCGCTCCGCCGCCGGGACGTGCTGATCGTCGGCAGCGGCATGAGCTTTCACAACCTCGGCATCCGGTCCATCGAGAATGCGCGCATTCCGGAATCGGAGCGGTTCGATGCGTGGCTCACGCAGGCGGCCTGCGCGCCTGCCCCCGAGGACCGCAATGCCGAGCTCGTGCGCTGGGCCCGCGCGCCCGCGGCGCGCTTCGCTCATCCGCGGGAGGAGCACCTGATGCCGCTGATGGTGGCGGCCGGGGCCGCAGAGGCCGATCGCGGCACCGTCGCGTTCAGCGGCCGGATGATGGGCTGGCAGATCTCGGGTTTTCGTTTCGGGGGTGTCCCGGGATAGCTCCGGAGCTGCGCTCCCGCAGGACCTGCGGTCATACTCCCGCCCCATGGATCGCTCGATCGACCTGCGCGAGGAGATCGAACGGCTGCCGCTCGGCCGGCAGCACGTTCTCATCATCGCGATACTCGCCCTGGCGACCCTGTTCGACGGCTACGACGTGTTCGTTCCCGCCTATGTCATTCCGTTCGCAATGCAAGCCTGGCGGCTGCTTCCGAGCCAGGCGGGACTGCTCGTCTCCTCGGGCCTGGTCGGATTCATGATCGGCTCGCTCGCGAACGGCGCGCTCGCCGACCGAATCGGCCGCAAGCCGGTGCTCGTGGGCTCGCTCCTGTTCGCGGCCGCGGGCAACCTCGCAACGGTGGCATGGGCGAACACGTACTCCGAGTTCCTCGCCTCGCGGCTGCTCACCGGTCTCGGGCTCGGCATGATCCTTCCGGTTTCCGTCGCGCTCATCAACGAGGTGGCGCCGCGCAGGAGCGCCAACATTCTCCTCGGATGGGCGATGGCGGGATGGTCGATCGGCGGGGTGGTGGCCGCGCTCACGGGCTTTGCGCTCGCGTCCTCGCACGGGTGGCGCCCGCTGTTCGCGGTCGGCGGGCTCGCCGCTCCGCTCGGGGTGGTCGCGGCCTTCGTGCTGCCCGAGTCGCCCCGCTATCTCGCCATCCGCGGACGACAAGGCGCGGTGCGGGCGGCCGTGGGCCGTCTCGCCTCGAGCGAGGCCGGGCGCTATGCGCAAACGGAATTCACGATCGCCGAGGACACGGGCCACCGCGGATCGTACCTGCGCCTGCTCACACCCGATGTGAGGGCCGGGACTTTCGTCGTATGGGTCTGCTCCGGGCTTTCGCTCTTCAGCATCTTCGGCCTCTCGAGCTGGACGCCGCAGTTGATGCATCAGCGCGGCTCGGCCATCGGAGCGAGTTTTGCGCTCAGCGCCTTGCTGCAATTTGCCGCGTTGGTCGGAGGCATCGGGTGCGGCTGGGCCGCGGACCGCGCCGGGCGCGACCGCACGCTCCGAGTGACCTGGACTCTCGGGGCGGCGGCCGTGGCGGGGCTCGCGCTGTTCGGCGGGCAGGTGGCGGACATCGTGTTCCTGTCGATAGCCGGGTACTGCGTGATGGGAGCGCAAACCGTCCTCAACAATCGCACGGCGGCGCTCTACGATACGGAGATCCGCAGCACGGGCGTCGGCGCTCAGCTTGGAATCGGCCGGATCGGGGGGATCCTGGGTCCGTATGTCGGCGGATGGATCCAGCAGCTCTTCCCGGGCTCCACTGCGCTGTTCGTCTGCACGGCCTGCGCCGTCGGCGGGTGCGCGCTCTGCATCCGGCTGCTCGATGGCGGCGGGGCGCCCGTACGCGTGTCCGCGCCCGAATGAGGGGCTCGGCACCGTGGCATAATTGGAACTCATGGGCAGGCGAATCGCATACTGCGCGGACGGCACGTGGGACACCACCGCCAGCGACACCAACGTTTATCGGATCTCAAAGGCGATCGTCGCGATTGCGGGCGAGCAGTACTCGTTCTACGACGATGGTGTCGGCTCGGACGGGACACCGATCGAGAAACTCCTGGGCGGTGCGTTCGGTGCGGGGCTTTTCCAGAAGATCAAGGATGGATATTCGAGCATCTCGAGCATCTACGAGGCCGGAGACGAGATCTTTCTCTTCGGCTTCAGCCGCGGCGCCTATACGGCTCGCAGCCTCGCGGGAATGATTGCCGCCTGCGGCCTACCCACGAAGAACCCGGACCCGAACCTCGTGGATACCGCATTCCAGGCGTATCGAAACAAGGATCAGAGACCGGCGATTCTGGCCACGCTCGGCGCGTATGGGCTGGTCGAAGCACGCATCACCATGGTGGGGGTGTGGGATACCGTCGGGGCGCTCGGAATCCCTGCCATCTTCGGGGCAGTGAGCCCGTTGCTCTACGGATTCCTCGATACGAGTCTGAGCCCGCAGATCGCGAACGCCTACCAGGCAGTGGCCATCGATGAGCGCCGGCAGGAGTTTCCCGCGACACTCTGGACATCGGCGCCGGCCCCGGGGCAAATCCTGGAGCAGGTCTATTTCTGCGGCGTTCACTGCGACGTGGGTGGCGGATATCCCGATGACGCCGGCACGGGAACCGCGCTCTCCGACATCACGTTCAGCTGGCTGATGGCCAGGGCGAGCGCGCTCGGACTGGTATTCGACGCCAATGTTCTGTCGGCATACCCGAGTCCCATCGACAAGAAGGACGCGCTGGACACGAAGCACGAGTCGTGGAGCCCACTCTGGCTGTTCCCCAAGCCGAGGGACATCGCCCAAGACGCAACGCTCGCCAACAGCGTGACGATCCGCTGCCAGACCGACAGCACTTACCGGCCCGCCAATCTCTCGTTGGTGAACGGCGTGCCGGGACCGACGTACGGAACCGAGGTAACGGTCGCCTGAGCGTCAACCACCGACCGCGGCGACGACGGCCGCTACGAGGCGGCCCGTGCCTTGGGTGTAGTCGATATCGCGGCCGCTCTCGTCGTTGAGTCCGAGCCGGCAGTCCGCGGTCGGCAACCGGCGCGGTGAGGTATCATGCGCCGCAACAGAGGGGGGGATAACGAATGTCACGCCGTTACCTGTTCGCCGCAGCCGCAATCGCAACAGCTTCGCTCGCATTCGGTGCCGCCCCGCGCGCCGCCCCGATCGGCGGAGGTGTCGCACCCCCCTGCGATCGGGCCTGCATGATCGGGATCGTTGATCGCTATCTCGCCGCGCTCGTTCGCCACGATCCTACTGGGCTGCCGCTGAATCGTGACGTCAAGTTCACCGAGAACACTGCACGACTCGAGGTGGGCAGCGAGGGTCTGTGGGTGGGCGCCTCCGACCTGCCGACCGGCTTCCGCATCTACGCCGTCGACGTCGGTGCCGGTCAGGTCGGCTTCTACGGCGTGATGAAGGAGCGCGGCCGGCCGTTGATCATCGCCTTGCGGCTGAAAGTCGTGAACGGCCAGATCACCGAGATCGAGCATGTGCTGGCGCGCGGGCTTCGCGCGGAAGCGGTGAAGAATCTGGCTAAACCCCGCCCTGAATTCATCACGATGCTGCCTCCAGCCCACCGCCTGCCCCGCCAGCAAATGGTCAATATTGCCGACAGCTATTTCGAGGCCATCGAGCATGCCGACGGCAAGCTCGCGCCATTCGCCGACGATTGCGTGCGCCGTGAGAATGGCATGCAGACCACGCACAACCTGAAACCGGTGCCCTGGCCGGTGCCGCTCGGCTCCAAGCAGGCCGACGACGCGATGGCCTATATCGGCACGCTGAGCTGCAGCGACCAGCTGGACACGCACGTGATGGACTTCATCACCCGACTCTGGCCGCGCCGTCACGAGATCGTCGACCAGGAGCTCGGGATCGTCTTCTCGTTCCCAATGTTTCACCACCGCGGTGGATCGGGCACGATCAAAATCTACAATGTGCCCGGCACGGACAGCCTGCCGCTCGGCGGGTCGTCGTCCAACATGCAAGCTGCAGAGCTCTTCAAGATCGACCGCGGCCGCATTACCGCGGTCGAGGCTATGGGCGTATCGCTGCCATACGGCACGAAGAGCGGATGGGGCGAATGAGCGCTCGGCCTCTTTGACGAAAAGCACGCCGCCGCCGTAGAGATTCTGCGCGATCGTTCCCTCGTTCACTGCTCCTCGACTCGCCGTACCCCAAAAGACTATCGATTGAATAGGCGCTCATATTTCTTGACGGGAAACGCTCTAATCTGTTCTATCGGGCGCCACTTCGAGCGCGGTTTGAGTCGAGGCAGCAAGTCGTCGATTGCCGGTTTCAAATTACAATTCGAATCCCAACCGGGGAGTGAATTAGTCAAAATCTCTAATTCCTCCAAACCCTGTTCAGTGGTTTCGCCATGTTGTGTTACAAGGCTCCACGTCAAGGCACCGGCGTGAGTTCCACTCACCAAGATATCCGAAGTCAAGGCATGGCCATTCTTGGCGTGTATGGTGTACTCAAGCGCGTTCCTGGAGTCATCGACTGAATATACAGCGACGGATTGAAACTGAGAGTTTGATTTCAAGAGCCGATAGATACAGCCTATGGAAGCTCTCACTGGCAATGGAATGTCGCGCGCAGTGTCAGCACGCGCGGCGCATCCTGTGACCATCGCACCTACAACGCCAACGCGGAAAAGCGGCTGCAGCGCAGCGTCTGAATATGCGCCAGCGTCGGCCTGCGAAGCGAATGCCGACGCCCGCGCCCCTGCTCCTCCGCATCACGGTCCGCTCCAACGAAAGTTAGGTGGCCTTGCGGTACTCTCGGGTTACAGCCGCCACTTGGACAGAATAGGACTCATACCACCGCTCCCTCCCAATGCGCTGAGCCAGAACGTGCTCGGGATGGGACTTCCATGCTTTGATCGCCTCCTCACTTGGCCAGTATGAGAGAGCCACCTCGTCCCGCCCCTCTGTCACCGCGTGAAATTCCAGGCAACCGAACTGGCTCAGCGCAAGTTCGCGCATTCTGTTCGCGACCTTTGAGTATTCCTCATCGAGGACACGCACCTTGGCCCGGAATATGACCACGAACATTGAGCCCTCCAGATCACCTAACGTCCAAGTTGAGGGGCCGCTTGACGCGACCCACGATTGCGCCCCGCGTCGGCGGGCGAAGCGAAAGCCGACGCCTGCGCTCTTCTACCGCCTATCATAGTCCGCTCCAACGAAGTTAGACGCTCCTGACGGAGTCCTATCGCGCGCGCGTGAAGTAGTTAGTCCGCATTACCGGCAGACCATCTTTTCCGAAATATGCGGCAGTCTCTACCATGGACTTGCCGTCCGCAGCGACTGCGTAGATGCGTGTTGAGCCCGGTGCCCCACGTTTGCCAAGCACTATGACCATGACATCAGGCTGGGGCATCTTTATGGCCGCTATATCAGCCTCGATGTTGTCGCCGTGAACGGGCGCGACCGAGCCATCAATCGGACCAGTTACTGTCGACCTGCGCACCGCCCCACCGGCATCGATGATAACTACGCTGATGGTCCACTGACCTGAACCGTTGTCGGTAAATGTGAAAGTCACGCCTCTTGGACGCGCCGCTGGGGGAATCGGGAGTCTGGAAACGTCTACCGTCCAAACACCATTCAAGGGCGAGGGGGTGGGTGGTCGCGCGGATGTCAGTGCACTCGAGACCATTCCAACCATAAACAAGACTGCGAGTGTCGTCTTCATATAACGGACCCTTCCGCGGTCAGCGGAGCAAGCCATGCGGATCGCGCGGAATGCCACTGAGATACGTGGCCTCGAGAGTAAGGTTGCGATGTCGACCGTACGGCAATTCTCTTGATTCTCTTGCCGGTCTAACGTCCAAGTTGAGTGGCCGAACAACTCGCGCACCTGTCGCGCCCCGCGTCGGCGGACGAAGCGAAAGCCGACGCCTGCGCTTTATCCCTGCGTGTCACGGTCCGCTCCAGCGAAAGTTAGAGGGCGATCGACGAAGAAGCCAAACGAAAAGCGGGAGCACGAGGAGAATTTTCACGAAGTCCAAAATCGTAACCGCCAGAATGCCGCTCGACATTGTGGAAACGTACTGTGCAATTGAAGCGACTTCGCCAGCAAGCGTCACCACCGTAACACCGCATGCGATATAGATCGCATAGCGACCCGCGTATTGGGCAATTACCCACGCAAACGGCAACGAAACAACGACAACCGCTACCGTGTGCCACCAGTCAGCCCAAAGCATGATTCCGTGCGTGTGACGTGGCACGAAGTGCAACCACGAGGACGGGAAGGGTATAGCGGCGACGTATCCAGCAGCCGATATCAGGCACCAGCGATAAAGCCACCAAACCGCAATCGCGGCTGCCACCCACATGAGGCGCTTGCCCATATGATTGCCCTCTAACGTCCGAGTTGGGCGGCCGCCCGACGCGGCCCGATTGGCGGAGCGAGCGCACAATCTCTTCCGCTATCGCGCTGCAGCTGACTACGGTTCACGGTCCGCCCAAACGAAACTTAGGCTGCGTCATTCTGCTCATTTCTGTCCGCTACGGCTCGCAGGACACTCGATCCGGTTATCTTGAGCGGCAATAATTTGCCATTTGCCATTGCGCCGCAGCCACGAATCCGTCCAGACCAGGCAGCGCCGCTCATGCTTTCCATCCGGCAGTGTGACAATGTTAGATTCCTTCCCGTATACGACCGCTGCACTGGAGCCAAAAAATCGGACATCTGCCTCATCGAGGCTACAATCAGTCCTCCACTTCGTGTTCTGGTCGTAGGTCGGTTGCCCGGCGGGCTTTACATAACGACCACCATTTGGAGCTGTTCCTTTAAAGTCATCAGCAAGCAGCTCAGAGGCTACCCATCGGCCGCCACAAGCCATGACTGCCCAAGCTCTTTCCTGTTCGATCATCCATTGCGACGTCGCACGGTATGTGGCCCCTAAGTCTCCCGAAAGCGTCGAACACGCAGGAATCGAAACGCTAGCGGCGATAACAAAAATAATTGGACGTGACTTCATCTAAGTCCTAGGACGTCGCCTAACGTCCAAGTCGAGCTGTCGCGCACCGGCCTTCGATAGGCGCTGCGAGCGCATACTCTACCGCGCGCTCGCGGCGCCCGGCACAGCCGTTCACGGTCCGCTCCAACGAAAGTTAGGCGCCGTTATCAGTCGCGGTTCAGGGGAGAACAGATCACGACTGCGGCTTCTTAAGCTGCACGCAAACATACCGGGCGCCCGCCGATTGCTTTACCGATTGCAACCAATCCTTGCCAGCGTAGTCGCAGAGATCGAACGACTCGAAGCCAGGAACAGTCGCGATAGTCGGATAACCGATACAGTTAGGCCCTGAGCATCCGGGAGCAAGTACGAATAGGGTTAGAATCAGTGTAAACATTTGAATTACAGCCTCGCTTTTCCAAGGTGGAACTGGGGTGTCGCGCAAAAAAGCTCATATAGAAATGAACGCCGTATCGATACTAACGATCGGAGTCAGGACGGCGGGGGACTCGAGGCTCATAGGCGCCTAACGCCCAAGTTGAGCGGTCGCCCAACTCGGCCCAATCGGCGGCGCGAGTGCATAATCTCTCCCTGACTCGCCCCGCAGCCGCTCACCTTTCACGGTCCGTTCCAACGTAAGTTAGGCCTCATAGCCCGAGGACAAGCTTCAGACCCTCGTCAATAGCGCGCACGGCTTCTGACGTCAAGCCGCGTACCCGTTGGGTCAGTAACTTGCGGTCGAGCGTGTAGAGCTGCGACACGTTGACCACCGAGGGTTTGGATAGGCCAGATTCACTCTTCCCGATACGAACGTTCCCCGGCGCGCCTTCAAGCGCCAGATTGGACGTAATGATCGCGACTATGGCCGTTGCGATGCGGCTCTGATTAAAAGGGTTGGATTGAACTACGACAACAGGACGCCGAAAACCTGGCCCGGACCCTGTTGGAGCCGGCAGGGAAGCCCACCAGATCTCACCACGCTTCATCGGCCAAGCGCTTCAGTTGAAGGCGCGCAAACGCGGCATCAGGTTTGGAGGATTCTGTGGCGTAAATAGTGTCCAGCTTGGCAGTAACGGCCGCAGCGCCTCGCTTACTCAGATAGGCGGACAAGGCGTCCGAATAGAGCTGGCTACGAGACAGTCCAAGCTGTTGGGCCAAATGTTCACCCGCCTCAAAAACCTCGTTCGGGACAGAAATAGCGATCTTCATGCGGGAATGGTATCACTCCGGTATGACCGCTGCAACTCTTACGCCTAACGTCCAAGTTGAGCGGCCTCCAAACACGGCCCAATCAGCGGCGCGAGTGCATAGTCTCTCCCGCACTCGCGCCGCAACTGACTACCTTTCACGGTCCGCTCCAACGAAAGTTAGGCGCACGCGGACTCACGGCTTCCCCTTATCGCGCGATGCGTTTCGATCCTTCTTTCCTGCAACGTCTACCTCGATCTGCGACGCCGGCGGTGGGGGCGGCATTCGGCCAGACATTAGGAAAAGAAGCGCCCAACCCATTGCGCCCACCCCCGGTCGACTTCGTCTTGCCACCCGCATTGCACGGCTCCCGAACTGAAGGGCGGCAAGCACGAGTGCCGTGCCGATCAATACGATCCCCACGAGTTTGACCACAGCCACGACTGCAAGCACCTCGATGTCGCGCTCGATGCGCCTAACGTCCAAGTTGAGCGGCCGGCCAACTCAGCCCGATCGGCGGCACGAGTGCACAATCCCTCCCGCACCCGCGCCGCAGCTGACTACCGTTCACGGTCCGCTCCAACGAAAGTTAGAGGGTATAGATATATCCACC
>JASHYG010000267.1 GCA_030043215.1 Gammaproteobacteria bacterium | reverse complement strand
TGGGATCATCGGGATCGGCGCTCGCGTCCGGAAAGATATCGAGCGGGTTGCGAGCCGAGGAGACGTTGAATCCGCTCGGCGAGGGCGGCGTGCCAAACTTCGCGTCGATGTCGCCGGGGCCGTAGGCGTCGTGCGTGCGGACGAGATCGATGTGCGCTTCCCGGTAGCCCTTTGCGGTATCGACATTCTCGGGCATGTTCCAGCCGCCGAAGGTGAAGCCCGGCGGCTTGTGCATGCCTGGCGCGGGCGCTCCGTTCACTCCCATCAGCGAGTGCAGGGTGCCGATCGTCCGGCCGGCGTCCACCGTGACCGGCCGCAGCGCTGCGGAGGCTGAGGCCGGCGGATCGGGCGTGCAAACGGAGGGCATCGCGGCGGCGGATGCGGTTGCCGAGAGCACCATCCAGGCCGACACTGTCGCGATTCGGCTTGCCATCATCACGCCCTCAGAGGGTACAGAAATGTCCAGCGACATCAATGCCGAGACGGAGGCGATCCGCGAGATCGTGGACCGGTGGATCCTCTACAGCGATAGCGGGGACTGGGAGCGCTTTGCCGCGCTCTGGCACGAGGACGGCTGGATGACCGCCACATGGCTGCAGGCGCCCGCGAGCGAGTTCGTCCGCGCGCGGCGCGAGGGCTTCGAGAAGGGGGTGAGCATCCTGCACTTTCACGGCGGCTTCACCTGCGACATCGCTGGGCCGAGAGCCATTGCACAGACGAAGATGACGATCAACCAGCGCGCACCCGTCGAAGGAGTGCTGTGCGACGTGGTTTGCACAGGCCGGTTCTACGACTTCTTCGAGCGGCGGGCCGGGCGTTGGGGCATGGTGCGCAGGCAGCCGATCTACGAGAAGGACCGGATCGATCCGGTATCGCCCGGCGCCGTGCTGCGGCTCGATCCGCAGCTGCTCGAGAGTTTTCCCGAAGGCTACCGCCACCTCGCGTATCTGCAGACTCGGATCGGCTATCCCGTCAAGAAATCGGGACTGCCGGGCCTGCGTGGACCGGAAGTGCAGAGACTCTATGCCGAAGGCCGGGCCTGGCTCGAGGGCTCGGTGAGGCCCGGCACGCCCGGTTGAGGGCCGCGGCGCGCCCTCGGCCTCGCGCGAAGGGATCCGTCCCGCTCAGGCCATCGAATCCCAGAGCGTCTCCAGGCGCGTGCGCTCGCTGGCATCGAGCAGGCGCCCGCGCGCGGCCTGCAGGTTGTCCGTGAGGTGACTCACGGCGGTCGTGCCCGGGATGGCGCACGTGACGGCCGGATGCGAGACGACGTATTTGAGGAATAGCTGGCCCCAGCTCGTCACGCCGAGCTCCCGGGTCCAGTCCGGCAGCGCGCGGCCCTGGACACGGGCGAAGGCGGCACCCGCGCCGCCGCTGCGCAGTCCGCCGAAGGGAGCGGCGATGAGCACCGCGACGCCGTGCTCCTGCGCAAGCGGAAGGACCCGGCTCGAGGAATGCCGATCGCCGATCGAGTATTCCACCTCGATGAAATCGAGTGGAAACTTCACGATGGCGTCGGCCATGCGCGCGTGCTCGGCCGGATTCACCGCCGTGATGCCGACGTAGCGAATCCGGCCGGCCTTCTTGAGGTCTTGCAGCGCCGGGACCATCTCGTCCATGTCCATCAGGTTGTGGACCTGGAACAGGTCGATGCGCGGGGTCCTCAGCGCCTGGAACGAGCGCTCGATCGATGCTTGGCCCGCGTCGCGATCGCGCGCCATCACCTTCGTCGCGAGGAAGATCCGGTTGCGGGTGCCGAGACTCGCGAGCGCATCCCCGATGACCGACTCGGAGCGGCCGTAGATCGCGGCCGTGTCCACGACCTTGCCGCCGAGGCGGGGGATCTCCTCGAGGACGGCCCGCAGCTGAGCGAGCTCCTCGGGCGTTCGCGGATTGAATCCGTTGGTCCCGAGCCCGACGACCGGCAGCCGCTCGCCGGTCGAGGGAATCGGCTTCTCGATGAGCCGCGGATGCCCGGCGCGGGGCTCGGCCGAGGCTGCCGCCCGGCCGGACAGTAATCCGGCGCCGGCGATCAGGCCAGCCGCAAGGGCATCGCGGCGCGTGAGCTGCGGGGGATCTGAGCGGCTCACATCGAGCTCCTCGCAGGGGATGGGGCCGGGCCATCCTAGCACCAGCGCCGTCGCGGGGGCGGGTGGTTGCGGGTCGGCCCGCACTGCCTCATGCTGTGGGCTTCCAGGAGGAGCGTCACGTGGCCGACACCGTCCCCCCGATGAGTCTCGACGACTTCACGGTCTCGCTCAGCATCCGGCACCCGAGCATCGATCCCAGCGAGATCACCCGCACGCTCGGCTTCGAGCCCCAGCACAGCTGGAAGGCGGGCGACGCGCGGCGGACCGCCCGCGGGCAGCTACTCGATGGGACCTATCGCGAGAGCTACTGGACCGGGGAGTTCGAGGAGATCGATTCGAGCCTGCGCGGCGTGATGGAGACGGAGGTGGTGCTGCTGCGGGCCGTGGCGCAGCTGCGCCGCTCGCAGGCGTTCCTGTCGCGGCTGCAGTCGGAGGGCGCAACGGTCGAGCTGCTGGTGGAGGTGGTCGGCGGCAGCGAGTTCACCTTCACGCTCTCGCCGCATTTCAGCGCTATGCTCGCCCGCTCCGGCCTGTCCGTCGTGCTGAAGGTGCACGGTGAAGCACAGGTCGCGGAGCGCAGAAAGGCCAGCTGACACCCGAGTGATCTCACTCCCCGAGCCCGACCGGGCCGTTCTCGCGCGCAGGCCCGAGATTCTGCGCGCGCTGCGCTCGATCGTGCCGCCGTGCGACCTCATCGACGATGACCTGCAACTGGCGGCGTACGAGACGGATGGGCTCACCGCCTATCGGCAGAAGCCGCTCGCCGTCGCGCTTCCCGAGACCACCGAGCAGGTATCGCGACTCCTCGAGTACGCGCACCGCGAGGGATTGAGCATCGTCGCGCGCGGCGCCGGCACGTCCCTGTCGGGGGGCGCCATCCCCGTGGCCGATGCGATCGTCGTGGGCCTCGGAAAATTCAACCGCATCCTCGCGATCGATTACGGCGATCGCTGCGTGATCGCGCAGAGCGGGGTACCCAATCTCGCGATCACCCACGCGGTGGCCGGCAACGGCTTCTACTACGCGCCTGACCCTTCGAGCCAGATCGCCTGCACCATCGGCGGCAATGTCGCGGAGAACTCGGGGGGAGTGCATTGCCTCAAGTACGGACTCACCACGAACAACGTGCTCGGGGCCGAGCTCGTGCTGCCGGACGGCGAGATCGTCCGGCTCGGCGGCAGGCACCTCGATGCGGGACACTATGACCTGCTCGGGCTCATCACCGGCTCCGAGGGGCTGCTCGGCATCGTCACCGAGGTGACGGTGCGCATCCTGCCCCGCCCGCCGAGCGCGCGCGCCTTGCTCATCGGATTTCCGACGACGGAAGGTGCGGGCGCTTGCGTGGCAGGAGTCATCGCGGCCGGTATCGTCCCGGCGGGCATGGAGATGATGGACCGGCCGGCCATCCACGCCGCCGAAGCGTTCGTGCACGCGGGCTACCCGCTCGAGGCCGAGGCGCTCCTCATCGTCGAGCTCGACGGACCGGCCGCCGAGGTGGATTTTCTCATCCAGCACGTGATCGAGCTCGCACGGGCGCACGGTGCCTCGAGCTGCAGGGCCTCCTCGAGCGAGGCGGAGCGGCTCGCCTTCTGGGCCGGCCGCAAAGCAGCCTTTCCGGCGGTCGGGCGGCTGAGCCCGGACTATTACTGCATGGACGGGACGATCCCGCGCCGCGAGTTGCCCCGGGTGCTGAGCGCCATCTATCAGATGTCCGAGCGCCATGGCCTTCGCGTCGCCAACGTGTTCCATGCCGGTGACGGCAATCTGCACCCGCTCATCCTGTACGATGCGAACCGGCCGGGCGAGCTCGAGCGAGCCGAAGCGTTCGGTGCCGAGATCTTGCGGCTCTGTGTCGACGTGGGCGGCGTGCTGACGGGCGAGCATGGCGTCGGGCTCGAGAAGCGGGATCTCATGCCCTATCAGTTCACGGCGGTCGACCTGGAAATGCAGTTGAGAGTGAAGCAGGCGTTCGATCCCCGGGCGCGGTTCAATCCGGGCAAGGTCTTTCCGGCCCTGCATCGATGCGCGGAGGAGGGACGGGTGCACATCCGCTCCGGGGCGGAGCGATTTCCCGATCTACCGCGGTTTTGAGACGGCCGCATGCTCAAGCCGCGTGACGAAGCCGACATCGCGGAGATCATCGCGACGGCCGCAGGCCCGCTCGAGCCGCTCGCCGGCGGATCGCTGCGCGGCGTGGGCAAGCCGGTTGCCGCCGAGACTCTCGATCTCTCCGCCCTGAGCGGTATCGTGGAGTACGAGCCCGACGAGCTCGTGCTCACCGCGCGCGCGGCGACACCACTCGATACGCTGGAGCAAGCCCTCGGCGCGCGCGCCCAGCGCCTGGCCTTCGAGCCGCCCGATTGGACGCGGCTCCTGGGCGCTACCGGGAAGCCCACGATCGGCGGGGTGCTCGCGGCGAATCTCTCGGGTCCGCGCCGCGTCACGGCTGGAGCGGCTCGCGATCACTTCCTCGGCTTCCACGCGGTGTCGGGGCGGGGCGACCGCTTCAAGGCCGGAGGCCGGGTCGTGAAGAACGTGACGGGCTACGACCTGCCGAAGCTTCTGGCCGGCTCCTGGGGCACGCTCGCCGTGCTGACCGAGGTCACCGTGCGGGTGCACCCGGCGCCGGAGCACGAGCGCACGCTGCTGCTGCCGGTGAGCGAGCCCAAAACCGCGGTCCGCTCGATGGCCGATGCGCTCGCGTCGGCCTGCAATGTGTCGGCGGCCGCCTTCCTGCCGGGGAGGGGTGTCGGGCTGCGGCTCGAAGGGTTCATTCCATCCGTGAGCGCGCGCGCCACTCAGCTGCTCGAGCTGCTCGGCGGTCCGGAGTGCCTCTGGCTCGAGGCAGAAGACTCGCGGCGCTTCTGGACCGAGGTCGGTGCGGCGGCCTCGCTTGCGGCGCATCCGATCGTCTGGCGGCTATCCGTGCCGCCGAGCGATGCAGCACGACTCATCGAGACGATCGCTCCCGAGGACTATCTGCTCGACTGGGGCGGCGGACTGATCTGGATCGGCGCTCGCGAGGCCGGTACCGAGCGGGTGCGGGGGGCGCTCAAACGCGGGCACGCGACGCTCATCAAAGCACCGCGGGAAGTGCGCTCGGCGACGGCGGTATTTCAGGCCCCGGCCGGGCCGCTCGCCGCCGTGACGGCCCGCGTCAAGGCGGCGTTCGATCCTTCCGGCCGGCTCAATCCCGGACGCATGAGCTGACATGCAGACTCACTTTCAGCCCGCCCAGCTTGCCGATCCGGACGTGGCGGCGAGCGAGCAAATTCTCC
>JASHYG010000266.1 GCA_030043215.1 Gammaproteobacteria bacterium | reverse complement strand
TTCGCCCCGAATGCTTGAGCTTCGAATCAGTCCGGCCGAGCCGCCTGCGATGCTCCTCTCTGGTCGAGCTCGAGGACATCCACCGCCAGCGCGGCGCCCGGAATCGTGAGCTGATGAGGAATGCAATTCGACTGGAACCGCACGTTGCGAGTATCGAAGAGCGGGAGAATTCTTTGCTGGACCTGCTCGAGCAGCTCACATTGACCGGCCTCATCGACCGGGGACTGGTCGAGACGCACCTGCACGGTCTGCCAGTGCGCGGCGACCGTCGGCGCGCCCGAGCTCTCCGCCTGCTGTTGCGGCACGGACTGCAGCACATAGAAAGTCCCCGCGACGGCGGGGAAGGGATCCGGCCCGCCGAGCAGCGCCGTGCAGCCGTACGGATGCACGCTCAAGTCCTGCCTGCGCGCGCCGAGCTCGATGAGGATGAGCTGCACGGCGTCGCGCAGACCCTCGCAGGAGTAATGGGTGGTCATTCCCATGTAGGTGAAGCGGATCGTTCGTTGCACCCACTTCGCCGGCTGGGGAGCTCCGACCGCCGTACCGGCCGTACCGGCCGTGCCGGCCACATCGGCCGCGCCGGCCGCGCCACCGGCTGCTGCAGCCGTGACCAGGAATGACAGTGCGACGGCGCGAGCCCGCCGTGCCGAGGGTCGCCGAGTGAGATATTCCATGAAGACCACCTCCTGCCGCTGGCCCGCTGCTCGAGCCCACCGCCCTGCAATGATACGCCCGCCGTGTTTCACCAGCTGCTGACCCCGGTCGCCGGGAGCCTCCCGCTCTCGTTCGCCGCCGCCGCACTGCCGATCGCGACCGTCCTGGTGCTGCTCGGCGTGCTGCGCTATCCCGCGTGGATCGCCTCCCTCGGCGGTGTTCTCGTCGGCTTCGCCGTCGCCGTGGGCGCGTGGCATTTCCCCGCCACGCTCGCGCTCAACGCGTTCGCCGCCGGGTTCGTGTTCGCCGTCTGGCCGGTGATGTGGATCGTCGTGAACGCCCTCCTTCTTTACAATGTAGCCGTCGTATCCGGGCGGTTCGCGGCCTTCCGCGACTGGGTGCTCGATCATCTGCCGGACGATCGGCGCGTCGTGCTCGTCGTCGTCGGGTTCTGCTTCGGCGCGCTGCTCGAGGGCATCTCGGGCTTCGGCACGCCTGTCGCCATCACGAGCGCCCTGCTCATCATGCTCGGCTTCCGGCCTCGGGACGCGCTCTGCTTCACGCTGATCTTCAACACTGCGCCGGTCGCCTTCGGGGCGCTCGGCGCGCCCATCGCGACGCTCGGCGCCGTCACGCATCTCTCGGACGTGACGCTCGGCGCCATGATCGGGCGGCAGCTACCGTTCATCGCGCTCCTCCTGCCTTTCTACGTCACGGCGATCTACGGCGGCCGCCGGTCGCTCGCGGCGCTCTGGCCCCTGCTCCTCGTCGCGGGCGGCAGCTTTGCGCTCATCCAGTTCCTCGCCTCGAACTGGATCGGCTATGCCCTCACGGACGTGCTCTCCTCCCTCGGCGCGCTCGTTGCGACGCTCGGCTTCCTGCGTGCGTGGCAGCCCGTGCAGGACGTTGAGTTCCTGATCCCCCCGCGCCCGAGCGAGGCGGGCGATGGTCGCGAGGGGAATCCGCGGGCTCCCGCCTGGCAGGGCTGGGTGCCGTGGATCACGGTGACCGCGATGGTGATCGCGTGGACCAGCCTCGATGTGCCTCGGTTCTTCGCAGCGAAGATCCCCTGGCCGCATCTCGACGACGCGGTGTTCATCACGCTCTACGGCAAGCCGTACAGCGCCGTGTGGAGCTTTCAGCCGTTCGCGACCGGCACCGCGATCCTCGCCGCCTCCCTCCTCACCGCCCTGCTCATCGGCTGCCGGCCGCGCGAGGTGCTGCAGGCGGCATCGCTCACGTGGCGGCAGAGCCGCTTGACCGTGCTCACGGTCGGGCTGATCGTCGGGCTCGCGTACCTGATGAACTACTCGGGGCTCAACTACACGCTCGGCCTCGGCGTCGCATCCGCCGGGCTGCTCTTTCCGCTGCTGTCCCCCTTTCTCGGCTGGGTGGCGGTCTTCCTCTCGGGCAGCGACACCTCGGGCAACGCGCTCTTCGGGAATTTGCAGGTCGTCGCGGCGCGCCAGCTGCATCTCAATCCCATCCTGATCGCGGCAACCAACTCGGCGGGCGGAGTCATGGGCAAGATGATCTCGCCGCAGAACCTCGCGACCGGCGCATCGGTCACTGCCCTGCACGGCCAGGAGGGCGCAGTGCTCGCGCGGACCTTCAAGCACAGCATCATCCTAGCGGCGCTGCTCAGCCTGCTCGTCGTGCTGCAGCAGTACGTGCTTCCCTGGATGGTGCCGAAATAACCGCGATATCATCGTCCGCATGACCGCATCCCCCCGCCGCCCCGGCTCTCACCCCGATACGGGTCGCGACCCCGGTCATGATCATGATCACGGCCATGACCATGACCATGACCATGACCATGATCACGACCGTGACCCTGACCACGATCATGATCATGATCACGGCCACGGCCACGGCCACGACCACGGCACCGGGCACGCGCACGGTGGCCACGGTCACGCCGGTCACGGGGGTCATTCACACTCGCACGCGGCGGGCGCCGAGGAATGGCGCGTCGCCTGGGCCTTCGTGATCATCGCGATCTTCCTCGCCGTGCAGGTCGCCGGAGGCGTGATCTCGGGCTCGCTCGCGTTGCTCGCGGATGCGGGCCACATGGTCTCGGACGCCGTCGCGCTCGGCATGAGCTGGGCGGCACTGCGCATCGGCAAACGGCCGGCCGACCTGCGGCGCTCGTACGGCTACCGACGCCTCGAGGTGCTGGTCGCGTTCGCGAACGGCTGCGCGTTGCTCGTCATCACGGCATGGATCGCGTTCGAGGCGCTCTGGCGGCTCGCCACACCCCGGGTCGTTCTGGGCCGGCCGATGCTCGCCGTCGCCATCGCGGGGCTGATCGCCAACGCCGCCGCATTCGCGATCCTGAGCGGGGGCCGGAGCGAGAACTTGAACCTGCGCAGCGCGTGGCTGCACGTGCTGGGCGATCTCCTCGGATTCGGCGTGACGGTGGTCGCGGCGCTCGTCATCCTGCTCACGGGCTGGTCGCGGGTCGATCCGATCCTCTCGCTGGTCGTCGCCGCATTGATCGTGAGAAGCGCGGTGCAAATCGTCCGATCGTCGGGTCACATCCTGCTCGAGGGCACCCCGGCAGGACTCGACGTGGCGAGCGTTCGCGAGGATCTCATGGCGACGCTCCCTGCGGTCTGCGACGTGCACCACGTCCACGCCTGGTCGCTCACCGAGGAGCAGGCGTTCATCACCTTGCACGTCCGCGTCACCTCCGGCGCCGACCTCAACTCACTCGTTCCCGCGATCAGCAGCCGGCTCGAGCACCGCTTCGGCATCACGCACTCGACGATCCAGGTGGATCACACCGAGTGCGCCGACGAGCAGCACGCCTAGCGCGCACTCACCCTGATGCCGGCCGGAGGCGCCCGGGAACGGCTTTCGGCCGCGGCGGTCGCGGCAGACGGTGGAAGGATGCCGGACGGGCGCTGGAAGAGCGCCGAAGGCCGCCCCCGAGCCCGAGCGGCCCCCGTTTGGCGGCCCTGAGCCCCGCGCGCCGGGGTCGTGCAGGTGGGCCGGCAGGCCCGCCGCAACGGGATCGTGCCTCGCCGGGAAAGGTGTTTATACTTGCGGTAGCCAAAGGGCGTGTCAGAATTTTCCCTTTCGGGCGGCAGCTCGCCCGAGCGTTCGTGGCGACCAGCACTTCGGGAGATGCGTGATGAACGTAGCACAGGTTACCGCCGAGATCATGAAGCGCGAGCGCTGTGAATATCTGCTCTGCTATCCGCTCAATCCTCTCACCGAGACATGCTCCGCCGTTGGCATCAAGCCGATCATCGTGCGCCAGGAGCGCATCGGCATGCACATGGCGGATTGCATCAGCAGGCAGACCTCGGGCGAGCAGGTCGGCGTGTTCGCCATGCAAACCGGACCGGGGTCCGAGAACGCAATGGGCGCCGTGGCACAGGCATGGTCGGAAGGCGTGCCGGCCGTCGTCATTCCCGGCGGCTATGGCCGCGGGCAGACGTGGGTGAGACCTTACTTCAACGCCGCCCTCAACTATCAGCACATCACCAAGCATGCCGAGCAGATCACAGCGCCCGACCAGATCGTCCCGGCGCTGCGCCGCGCGTTCACGATGGCGCGCAACGGGCGCCCCGGACCGGTCCTCGTCGAGGTTCCCGAAGACATGTGGAACCAGCAGGTGCCGGGAACGCTCGAGTACGATGCCGCGGGCACGAGGCGCTATCCCTACGCGCCGAGCCCCCAGGACGTGGATCGTGCGGCCGAGGTCCTGATCAACGCCAAGCGCCCGCTCATCTACGCGGGGCAGGGCGTGCACTATTCGAAGGGCTGGAATGAGCTTAAGGAGTTCGTCGAGCTGCTCGAGGCGCCGGTCTGCACGAGCCTCGAGGGAAAGAGCGCCATCCCCGAGAATCACCCCCTGTGCCTCGGCTCCGGCGGAGCCTCGCTGCCGCGGCCGGTGTTCGACCACGTCCAGGCGGCCGATGTGGTGTTCGGGGTTGGAGCCAGCTTCACGCAGACCGCCTACGGCATCCACTTCCCGCGGCAACAGAAGGTCTACATCCACAACACCGTCGATTCGATGGACATCAACAAGCAGTACCCGACGGACCACGCGCTCGTCGGCGATTCGAAGCTCACGCTCGCCATGCTGACCGAGGCGGTGAAGGATCGCCTCGGCGGCAAGCCGCGGGGACTAACGGCCGAGCGCGCCCCTGCGATCAAGAAGGCGCACGAGGCCTGGCTCGCCGAGTGGATGCCGCTCCTCACGAGCGACACGAAGCCGATCTCGCCGTACCGCATCATCTGGGACTTGATGCAGACGGTCGACATGGACAACACGATCATCACGCACGACTCCGGCAGCCCCCGCGACGAGCTCTCTCCGTTCTGGCGGCCGACGCGCCCCCTCGGATACATCGGCTGGGGCAAGACGACACAGCTCGGCTACGGCTTGGGGCTCGCCATGGGCGCGAAGCTCGCTCACCCGGAGGCGCTGTCCATCCATTGGTTTGGTGATGCAGCGATCGGCATGGTGGGCATGGACGTCGAGACCGCTGTGCGCGAGCGGATTCCGATCCTGTCACTCATGTCGCAGAATGGCTCCATGGCGTGCGAGGTCCCTCGCATGGAGCTGTCGACGAGGCTATACCGCACGACGGACATCTCGGGGCATTACGCGAAATGGGCCGAGTCGCTCGGCGCGCACGCCGA
>JASHYG010000265.1 GCA_030043215.1 Gammaproteobacteria bacterium | reverse complement strand
CCATGCCCGCCGCGCATTCTCGGGGTCCACCCAGCTGCCGCTCCCTGGAGTCGATACCGGAGCGGCCGCGAGCGAGGTCCGCGCGGCGGCCACGTGGGGCTGCGCGAGGAGCCCTGACGGTGCGAGAAGCCTGGGAGGACTATTCGGCGACCCGGGCCACGCTGCCCGATGCGCGTGATCAGTCCATCTGGCGCCGTTTCATCGCCCCGGCGCTCGCAAACCGGCCGGTGGCTCACCTCACGACGGGCGAGCTCGAGCGCTGGCTCGCCGTACAGCTCACGACGCATGGCGCGCGCCGTCCAACCGCGGGAGCCGCGGTGGATGAGTGGGAGCGGCGCCGGCGCGCTCAGGACACGGCCAACCGGCGATTCAACCTCCTGCGCGCGATCCTCAATTCGGCGTACCGGAAGGACCCGGATCGGGTCCCGAATGCGGATGCCTGGCGCCGCGTGCGCGCCTTCCAGCGTGTGGATCGACCCCGCACGCGGGTGCTCGCCGCCGCGGAGTGCCACCGACTTCTCGCCTGTCTGTCCGCGGGACTGCGCACCCTGGCGCTTGCAGCCCTGTACACCGGCTGCCGGCTCGGGGAGCTGCAGGCGCTGCGTGTCTGCGACGCCTGCGACGGTCGAGTGCACGTTCAACGCGCGAAGTCCGGCCGCGCGCGGTACATCCCGCTGAGCCGCGACGGTGTGGTCTTCTTCGCCGCACTCGTGGCCATCCGGTCAGCCGATGAGCTGGTGTTCGAGCCGGCTTCGAGAATCGGCATCTCGCGCGGTATGCGTGCAGCGTGCGTCGCCGCCGGCATCAGGCCTCCCGCCACGTTTCATGATTTGCGGCGGACGTACGGCTCGCTGCTGCTCAACGCAGGGGCGCCCGTTCATGTGGTGCAGGAGCTGCTCGGGCATGCGGATGTGCGGACGACCCGCCGGGCGTACGCCCACCTCACGGCGGAGACCTTGAAGCGGGAGGTCGATGCCCATTTGCCGTCGTTTGGTAGGTAGGAGTGGGGTGAGCGGTATCTCGCCGGTCCGTCTGGGAGCTGAGTCGCGATGCGCCAGTGAGGAGCGACGCCGTTGACGTATCAGGACGTACAGACTAGTCTAATGACTAGTTACATTCGCGCGGAGGGGTTTGTGAAGCACTGGCCGGTCCAGGATGCGAAGGCCCGCTTCAGCGAGCTGCTGAGGGCGGCCCTCACCGAAGGGCCGCAGATCGTGAGCCTGCGGGGCATCGAGGCAGCGGTCCTCGTGCCGATGCAGCAGTGGCGCAGTCTGCAGCAACGCGCGCGTCCGAGCCTCAAGGAGCTCCTGCTCGCACAGGAGCGCCGGGTGGATCTCGGTGTTCCGGTCCGCGGGAGACTGCGCAGGCGCAAGCCCCACGCGGCCAAGTGAGGGATGTACCTGCTCGACACGAACGTCGTTTCCGAGCTGCGTAAACCGCGGCCTCACGGTGGCGTCCTGGAGTGGGTGCGCACGGCGCCTGAGGAGAGTCTTCACGTATCGGTCGTGACCCTCGGTGAGATCGAGGCCGGTATCGAGATCACTCGCCGGCGTGACCGGGAGAAGGCCGATGAGATTGAGCGCTGGCTGGATGAGGTGTCGCAGAGCTACAACGTGCTCGTCGTGGACGCGCCTGTCTGCCGCCGTTGGGCGCAACTGATGCACGGCAAGCCCGATCACCATCTCGAGGACGGACTGATCGCCGCGACGGCGCTGGTTCACGATCTCTCGGTCGTGACACGGAATACCGCCGACTTCGACTCCTTTGGAGTGCGGCTCGTCAACCCGTTCATGAAGCCGACGACGGAGCGAAGTTAAGAGCGCGCCGCGGCGGGGCAACTATTATCAAGCCGGCGGCCAGCGCACACTCATCGACAAACGGACATGGAGCTCTCGGGTGGGCGACACGGAGGTCTCCATGACGTTCGTATCGTCCATCGATACGCGGCCCTTCAAAATCGTTGTTGCGGCGGAGGTGACGATGAGGAACGACAGCAAACCCGGTCCCGTGCACAAGACACCGGCGGATTTGCGCAGGGCCCTCGGCTCGGATGCGGCGACGCAGGCGGCCTGGAAGGATCTGACGCCGCTGGCGCGAAACGAATGGATTTGTTGGGTTATCTCGGTCAAACAGGAAACAACGCGCAGCCGCCGAATCCAACGTGCGCTCGAGGAGCTCCAGGCTGGCAAACGCCGACCCTGTTGTTGGCCCGGCTGTCCGCATCGCCGGCCGAGCGCAAAGAAGTGGTTTGAGAAGCGAGCGCGCTAACCTACGCCAGCGGTGTGGAGTCGCCGGTTGAGTTATCCGGGTGCTCGGATCGTGCCCCGGGACGTGGTGTACGAGTCGTGATTTCTGGATCGGTTGGACTCGTGCTCAGCGGACCTGGCGGAGTCTCTTTCGCGCTCGCGGACCTCAATTCGCTTCTTTCGAAGTTCACTGCGGCCGAGCTGCGCGCTGCGGCGGCGGCACCAGAGGGACATGGATAAATTTTTATATGTGTCCCTAACTGTCAAAGATGAGCTGATGACGGGACCGATATAAAACTCGTCGGTGTCCCTAGTGTCCTGAATCGTTAATTCGATGAACGTTTATGCGCCCTCGT
>JASHYG010000264.1 GCA_030043215.1 Gammaproteobacteria bacterium | reverse complement strand
CTTTCCCGGATCGCGGTCGCGACGGGCAGGCGCGCCGCCCTGATCGAAGGAAGAATCCCGCCGATGAGCGCGATGGCGAGCGCCCAGCAGAGGCTCACCACCACGAGATGCGGCGTGACGGCCATCGGAAAGGTGATCTGCTGCGCCACCACGACGTGCCCGTTGAAAAGATACCAATCGATGGCGGCGCCGAGCAGCGCCGCCGGGATCGCGAGGAGCATCCCCTCCGCGAGCACCGAGACGACGACCGGCATGGCGCTGAACCCGATCGCACGCAACGTCGCGATCTCCATCTTCCGGGCATCGACTGCCGCGTAGAGGCTCGCGAGCGCGCCGCAAGCCGCGCCAAGTCCCATCAGTCCACCCAGGAAATAGCTGACGAAGTCGAGGAGCTTTCGCCTCGGCTTGATGAGGTCCTCGTTGTCCTCGGCCAGTGTCTTCACGTTGGCCATGAGCGTCGGATCACTGGTCACGGACTTCTTGAAAGTCGCGAATTCGCCGGGTGATGTCAGGATGACGTCCACGACATTGACGTTCGACTGCTGGAACGCCGACAGCATGGTATCGGCGTCCCCGATGAGCGAGTCCTCGAGAGCGGTGCTGTCACTCTTGTAGGCACCCACGATCTTCCACGGGGTGCCTCGCACCTTCACCACATCGCCGACATCGAGGTCCCTGAAGCGCTGGCGCATCAGGTCGCTCACGATGAGCTCGTGCAGCCCCGCCTGAAAGTATCGGCCGTCTATGATGTGGACGCCGGGGTTCATCGTCCGCCATTCAGGCGTGACGGAGAACAGGCTGACGGTACCGCGCTGATTCTGGCGGT
Source organism: Gammaproteobacteria bacterium (assembly GCA_030043215.1). Classification (GTDB taxonomy): domain Bacteria; phylum Pseudomonadota; class Gammaproteobacteria; order Steroidobacterales; family Steroidobacteraceae; genus JASHUC01. The sequence goes on along the minus strand of JASHYG010000264.1, from coordinate 4,067 downwards.
TCACGGCGTTGATGAACATGAATACCGTCGCGGCCACGAGCGGCTTACCCTCGGCGTCGCGCTTGATGCCCGGCTTGTCGAGAATGCTGGCAAGCATCGTTCTTGGCAGGGAGCTCCCCACGGCCGACTCCGCGCCGCTCGAGAGCACGACGGCTTGGGCCGGATCGACGCCCGTTTGGACCAGCTGCTCCAACCCCTGCCCCAGCGCGAGCATCCCGACGAGCACGCCCATGACAGTGGTGATGCTGATCACGGTGACGGCCGAGGTACCGAGCCGCTCGGGAATGCTGCGGAGCGCCACGACGGTGAGGGCCCATGCCTGACGTATGGCGCGCATGCTTGGGACCTCAGCGGCTGGCGAGCGCGTCGACCACGCGCAGCCGTAGCCCGCGCCAAGCCGCCATCGAGCCTGCTGCGAGCGCGAGCACCACGGCGCAAGCAAGACCGATTGCGAAGACGGTCGGCGGCACCGTCACACTGCCGATGTAGTCATTGGCGACCGGGAGAAGCCGAACGCCGAGCCACAGGCCGATCACGGCGCCGATGAGGCAGAGCACGAGCGTCTCGGCGAGGATCAGCACCATCACACGTTGGTCGGAGAAGCCAACGGTCTTGAGGATGCCGAGCTCCGGCGTGCGCTCGCGGATCGATTGCATCATCAGCGCTCCGGTGGCAAAGAGCAGCACGAAGAACGTGGCGCCGACGATCCGGTGTGCGACGGCATCGATATCACCAAAGTTGGCGAGGTCCGCTGCCGCCAGCTCCTGCTCCGACTGCGTGAGCGTCTCGTTCGGGGAGTTCGCGTACTGCGCATCGATCGTCTGCTCGATCTGGGTCGCGCGCGCGGGATCGGCGATGCGCAGGACGGCGATGCCGATCGTGTCGCGCGCCGGACCCGTCGGCAGCGACTCGTTGACGTAGCGATAGTGGGTGATGAGCAGCTGCGAGTCGTCCTCGTTATCCTCCTCGCCGTCCACCCACGTTCCGACGATGTCGAATGTCCAATTGCCCGTCCCGTCCATGCGCTTGAGCCCCGACTGGAGCGTCACGCGCTGGCCGATCTTCCAGCCGTACTTGTGCATCGTACCGATGCCGACGATGGCCCCGTCCTGGATCTGCCGCATCGCGCGCACCTGGGCGGGATCCACCTTGTCCTCCGGATACACCGCGAGGAACGAGTCCACATCGGTTGCGCAGATCGGCACGCCCTGCTCGGGGCGCTGATAGCTCGCGCCGAACTGGTAGCGGTACGTGACGGCCCGGACGCCAGGCACCGTCTTTAGCCGCTCGACGATCGAGATGGGAATCGGCGATCCGAGCTGGAGCTTGTTGCCGACGTACAGTCGATCGACATGAGTGGAGGCGATCGCTTGATTGACGGCGCTCGCGAGGCCTTGCAGCACACCGAACAGCGCGAATGCGATCACCACCTGCAGGAGGATGAGGATGGCGCGGCTGCGCTTGCGCCAGATTCCGGCCCACACGAGCGGAATGAACTTCACCGGCTGCTCCCCATCGCGTACCGCAGCTCGCCGCAGAATTCAGCGCAGTATATCGCGACACCCCGGGAGTGTCGCGGCCGGAGGGATGCGACCATCGCGCTACCTGCTGCATCTTAGGTATGCGTGAGCAGGCGCGTGCTACGGGATTGTATTGAATGAAACCGATGGGTCTGACACTACGCGAGGCTTTCGCGTAAATTCCCTCCGGCGCCAACAGTCTCATCAGAGTGCGGGTTCGCGGAGGTGCATCCGCCGCTAGGCGAGGGCGCTGATCATGACGTAGTAGCCGTCTGGATCCCAGAGCGCAAACTCTCTGGTTCCTGTGGCGGGGTTCACTCGGACTTCCTGCTCCAATGAGCCAACAAGAGAGCGAGCCCTGGCCAGCGCTTCGTCAAAGTCATCTACACGGAAGAAAAGCAGCAGTCCATTGCCGGGCAGCGCGCGATCGGGACTGGCCAGGGTGGGGTGGTCGTGGGTGCCCCACTGGTGAAGGCAAAGCAGTACCGTTCCGTCGGCATCCATCACTTGTGCCCAATCGTCATGGGCAGGCGTCGTTTCTCTGTGACCGAGAAGCGACTGATACCACCTCAGGCTGCGCAGGACGTTGGCAACGCCAATGATCGTCCACGTACGCTTCACGGGCTCCTCCTGCTGCCACGGACCAGCCGCCATTGCCGGCGCGCGAGCCTCTTGCGGGCCTCAGCCGCGATTCTTAACGGTTGCCGCCGAACACGTCGCGCAACACCGCGCCGGCGATCCCACCGACCGCACCGCTCTCGACATTCTGTGCCGTATGACCGCTGAGATAGGGTGCGAGCGCGTGGGCGAGATTCGGCACCGTCAGGCTCTGTAGCCAGACCTTGCCCGGTCCGGTGAGCCGCGCCACGAACAGGCCGTCACCCCCGAACAGCGCATTGGCAAAGCCGCGCATGAACGTGATGTCGAAGTTCACGCTGTCCTGGAACATGCCGATGTGACCCGGATGCACCTGCAGCACCTCGCCGGGAGCGAGGTCGTAGGTCACCACTTCCCCGCCGAGCTCGACCCACGCCGTGCAGGGACCGGACAGACGCTGCAATATAAACCCGTCGCCGCCGAAGATCCCTGCCCCGAGAGAGCGCTGAAACCCGGTCGCGAGCTGCAGTCCTTCGGTGCCGCAGAGAAAGCCGTGGCGATGAATGAGATACGAGTGTCCGGACGGCACATCGACCTGCAAGATCTCACCCGGGAGCTTCGCGGCGAAAGCGACGACCCCCCGACCCGCAGGCGCCGAGTACTCGGTCATGAACAGCCCGCCGCCCGAGAAGGCACGTCCGATCGCGCCCCAGATGCCGCGCGCTCCCGCCGTGTAAGCGGTCGTGCGCATCTGCACACTCTCGGTCATCCAGGAGAACTCGCCCGGCTCGGCGACGATACGATCGTTCGGCTCGAGGCCGATCTCGAGTACGGGCATCGTGGTGCCCTTGATCTGGGATTTCATGGCTGATGACTCCGGATGGACTTGAACGCTACGCGCGCTGGAAAGCCGCTCCACTCCGACGGCACAGTCTCCAACAGCCCTTGCGAGGGATCAAGTTCGGCGCGGAGGGTCGTTTCCGGGCCGCGACCGGCACGCCATGATTTGCGCTCAGGACCAATCTATACTGTCGCGGCTTCGAGAGCCGGAAAGTTGACGCAGCTCGCTGGCTCGGATCGCCCCGAGCCATCTTAGAAGGACAATGAGTCATGATCACTCGTCGTGAGATGAATGCCGCCTTCGCGCTCACCACCCTTCTCTCGGCTCCGGGCGCCGCCCTGCGCGCGCAAGCGCCCCCGGAGGGACCCCATGGGCCCAGCATGCGGCCCGTGCCGGTGCAAACGCTCATGCAGGAGCCTCTGGGTGACATCACCGATCCACAGGTCACCGTGATCACCCTCACCGTCGCCCCGGGGACCGTGTCGCCGCCACACCGGCACACCGGTCCCGTTTTTGCGTACATCCTCGAGGGTAGGATCGAGAATCAAGTCGACCCGGATCCGCCCAAGACATACAACGCCGGAGATTACTTCTATGAGCCGGCGATGCACGTGCATCGCGTCCTGCGGAATCTGAGCCGGACCCGGCCCGCGAAGCTTCTCATTTTCGAGGTCGGCGAGAAGGGCAAGGCGTTCACGATCGGCGCGAAATAGTCGCAGGCGGCTCGGGAGGCCACATGAGGGCCGGGCTCTCCGCATTGATCGTCTCGTGCGCGCTCTGCTCGGGCGCGGCACTGCCGGTCGCCACGGCACAGGTGCCCGCGCGCACGACGCGCGAGCTGGTCCTCGAGAAAGCGGCCACCGGATATCGATGGGCACTCACCGCGGCGGCGGTACCTACTGTCGGCCCACATGACGTCCTCGTGCGGGTCCATGCCGCGGCACTCAACCACGACGATATCGATCTGCTTGCGCCAGATCCACGACGAGACCACACCGGACACGTTATCGGGAGCGATGCGGCCGGCGAGGTGATCGCCGTGGGCGCGGACGTTACGGCCGTTCATCGAGGCGAGCGTGTCACGAACACGTACTTCGCTGATTGGATCG
>JASHYG010000263.1 GCA_030043215.1 Gammaproteobacteria bacterium | reverse complement strand
GAACCCCAAGGCCCGGCGCATCGAGGTGCGCTTCCCGGACGGGAGCGCCAACCCGTACTTCGCCTTCGCCGCCATGATGATGGCCGGCCTCGACGGGATCCAGAACAAGATCCATCCCGGCGACCCCGCGGACAAGGATCTCTACGATCTCGAGCCCGAGGAAGCCAAGCACATCCCGACGGTGTGCCACTCGCTCGACATGGCTCTCGAGCACCTCGCGAAGGACCGCGAGTTCCTGACGCGCGGAGGGGTATTCACGAACGACGTGCTCGATGCGTACGTCGATCTGAAGATGCAGGAGGTCACGAGGCTCAGGATGTCGACGCATCCCATCGAGCTGGAGATGTACTACAGCTTGTGAGCCGGCTCGTGCGCCTCAACGGTCCGCAGTCTCTGGCGGATGGCGCTCTCTTCCCGGTCGGGGGAGAGCGCCGTCGCGGCCTGACGGAGTTCGCATCGCCGACCCAGGCCATTTGGCGCTGCGGGAGTCCCCGGGCTATGCTCGGGCCGTATGCGCGCGCTTCTCCTTACCATAACGCTTCTCGCGAGCGCGGGAGCCCTCGCGGGCACGACCGTCTACACCTGGGTGGACGATCAGGGCGTCACCCATTTCAGCGATCAGCCGCATCCCGGCGCGGCCAAGAAACAAGTCGAGAGCGCACCGACCTATTCCGCCCCTCCGACCCCGCAAGCAAAAGCCGCCGCGCAGCAGCGCGAGGCGCCCCGGGCGGAATGCTCCATCGCGAGCCCCACCGATCAGCAGATGTTCATGAACGCCTGGAGCGTGAGCGGCCAGGTTCAACTGCCGGCCAACGGCCAGCCCGGAGACCGGGTGATCCTGCTGCTCGACGGCAAGGTCTTGCCGGACGCCGCGAGTCAGAGCGGCGCCTTCACGATCTCGCAGATCGACCGCGGCGCGCATACGCTCGCCGCCCAGGTCGAGAGATCGGGCGGGCAGGTCGTCTGCCAGGCGCCCGCCATCACGTTCTACGTGCACCAGCCTTCGGACCAGGCTCCGAGCCCGGCGAACCGGCCTCGCTTCTGACGGCCGCTGCCGCCGCTCCTTCCGCGCGGGGAGGTGCGCCGTGAGGCTCGAGGCGAGCCTGCCCTCGCCGCTCTCGCATTTCGATACCGGGGATCTGCTCGATGCGCTGTCGACCGGAATCGTCGTCCTCGACCGGCACCTCTGCACGATCTACACGAACGTCGCCGCCCAGGATCTGCTCGCCTTCAGCATGAATCAAACGCGGGGCCGCCCGTTCGGCGATTTCTGCGAGTCGGGCGAGCTCCTCGCGCTGCTCCGGCGGGCGCTCGAGACCGGGGAAGGCTTCGCCGACCGCGAGCTCGTCGTGAGCCCGAAGGCCGCTCCGCGCGAGCCCCGCGTCCTCGACGTGACGATCACGCCGACGGAGGGCGGCGTGACCGGCACGCATCTGCTCCTCGAGCTCGCCGACGCCACGCAGCGGCTGCGCATATCGCGCGAGTCGGACTTGCGCGCGCGATTCGACAGCAACCGGATGATGCTCCGGCAGCTCGCGCACGAGATCAAGAATCCGCTCGGGGGGCTGCGCGGGGCCGCGCAGCTGCTCGATCGGGAGCTGCTCGATGCGTCTTTGAAGGAGTACACCGGCGTCATCATCAACGAGGCGGACCGTCTGACGATGCTCGTGGACTCGATGAACGGACCGGTGCGGCCGCAGCGCAGAAGCCTCACCAACGTGCACGAGCTCTGCGAGCACGTCCGCCACCTCGTGCGCGGCGAGGCCCCGGACGCGGTGGCGATCGACCGCGATTACGATCCGAGCCTGCCGAGCGCGATGCTCGACCGCGACCAGCTGGTCCAGGCGTTGCTCAACGTGGCGCGCAATGCGCTGCAGGCGGTCGGGGAGCGAGGCCTCATCACGCTGCGGACACGGGCGCTGTCCAACGTCAACGTCGCCGGCCGGAAGCATCGTCTCGCCGCGAGCGTCCAGGTGCAGGACGACGGACCCGGCGTGCCCGAGGAGCTGCGCGGCAGCATCTTCTATCCGCTCGTGACCGGGCGCGCGAGCGGCTCCGGGCTCGGTCTCGCCGTCGCCCAGGATCTCGTCATGCGCCACGGGGGCCTCATCGAGTTCACGAGCGAGCCCGGATGCACCGTATTCACGCTGCAGCTGCCCCTCGAGGTACCGCCGTGAGCGTGCCGAGCCTCAACGTCTGGCTGATCGACGACGACGCATCGATCCGATGGGTGCTCGAGCGCGCGCTGCGCAACGGGGGCATGCTGCCTCGCACGTTCGAGTCCGCCGAGCCGGCGCTCAGTGCGCTGCGCAGCGATTCGCCGGACGTGCTCATCACCGACATTCGGATGCACGGACAGTCGGGGCTCGATCTGCTGAGGAAGATCCGCGACACGCGCCCGGCCCTGCCCGTCATCGTGATGACCGCCTATGCCGACCTCGGCAACGCGGTGTCGGCGTACGAGAGCGGTGCGTTCGAGTACCTGCCGAAGCCGTTCGACATCGATCAGGCGGTCGACCTGGTGCGGCGGGCGGCCCGCAGCGGCTCGGCGGCGACCGGAGAGACGCCGGGCGCGCCGAGCATTCCGGAGCTGCTGGGCAGCGCGGCGGCGATGCAGCAGGTCTTTCGCGCCATCGGCCGGCTGTCGCGCTCCAGCGTGACCGTCCTCATCACCGGCGAGTCGGGAACCGGCAAGGAGCTCGTCGCGCGCGCGTT
>JASHYG010000262.1 GCA_030043215.1 Gammaproteobacteria bacterium | reverse complement strand
ACCTGGGTCGGACCGCCGTCGTCGCCCTATACCGCGACCTGGGCGGACCGGCTGTACACGAGCGCGACGATGCCCGAGAACACGGGCACCCAGAACTACACTCAGTATGTGACGGCGGACGAGACGCGCCAGAACGTGGTTTACGTCGGCGCGAACGACGGGCTGCTGCACGGCTTCCGCAGCGGCGCCTTGAACGCCGACGGCAGCTTCAATAGCTCGGCGCCGAACGACGGCTGGGAGGTGCTCGCGTACATGCCGGGCGCCACGATCCAGGGCGCCGCCGTCAATGCCGGCACGACGTGCTCGACCGGCGGTTATGCTTCCGGCACCTCGGTGGTCGATACCATCCACGGTACCAGCCCGGCGAACTGCAACGCGGTCACCACCAATCTCGACTTCTCCAACACGCAGTACGGCCACAACTTCTACGTCGATGCGACGCCTGGCGAGGGCGACCTCTTCTACAACGGAACGTGGCACACCTGGCTCGTCGGGGGCCTGGGCGCAGGCGGCGCCGTGATCTACGCGCTCGACGTGACCAATCCGGGCATCGTGAACACTTCGGGCAGCGTGAGTTCGGACGACTTCTCCGAGAGCAACGCCGCGACGCTCGTGATGGGCGAGTGGAACCCCGCGACGATCAGCTGCACGAACGTCGCCTCCCCCGGCTGCGGGCAGGATCTCGGCAGTACCTACGGCACGCCGCAGATCCGCAGGCTCCACAATGGCACCTGGGGCTTCATATTCGGCAACGGCTTCGGCAGCGCGTCCGGAGACGCAGGCATCTTCATCGTGACGGTGACCTCGAGCGGGAACAGTGTTCCTACGTATACGACGTACTACCTCAGCACCGGCACGGCGGGAACCAATAACGGCATCGCCTTCGTGACACCCGCCGACCTGGACGGCGATCACATCACGGACTACGTGTACGCCGGCGACCTGCGCGGAAACATCTGGCGCTTCGACCTGACGAGCAGCAATCCCGCGAACTGGGGCATCACGCGGTGCCTGGACGCGGCCTGCGATACGACCTCCACGGGTCCGCTCTTCACGACCAGCTCCGGTCAGCCCATCACGTCGCAGCTCGTCATCGCCTCCGGACAGACGGCCGCGGGCGCGCAGACCCTGGTCATCGCGTTCGGGACCGGGGAGAAATACCCGTTCACGAACACCGGCTCCACATCCTTCATCACCGGGACGCAAGCGATCTACGGCGTCTGGGACTGGGCGATGGCGAACTGGAACTCGAAGTCTTCCGCACAGTACGCCTCCCTGACGCCGACAGCCACGGGACTCTCGGCGCCCTACACGATCGTGGCCCCGGCCGTGAACACCGGCTCACCCCCCAACTCGCCGCTTGCGGCGCAGACGTTCACCGTCAATACCACCGGCTGCAGCTCCACCCCGGTCGGCGCCACCTGCGGCGATCGGGACATCACGGAGAACGCCACGGTTTGCTGGCAAGGCACCTCCGCGTGCTCGAGCGGATCGAACGATCAATTCGGCTGGTACGTCTATCTGCCCGGCGGCACGACGCAGCTGCCCGAGCAGGTCGTATTCAGTCCGGAGCTGGTCGGCGGCGCATTCGTGGTGAACTCCACGGTGCCACCGTCCAATACGCTGCTCTCGTGCACCGTGGCGTCACAAACGGGATACACTTACGCGCTCCAGGTGCTGAGCGGCGGGGCCTTCAACAACTTCTTCCCCCTGTACAATGATTACGTCGCGGCGGGTGTGGCAACCAACGCAACAGGCACGTCGTTCCCGGTGCAGACCGCGAACGGAGAGAACTGGCTCGTGTACCAGACGTACCAGCCGGGCGCCACGCCTCCGTCGCCCCTGCAAATCAACGTGCAGGCCAATTCGACGGGCCACCGCATCACTTGGACCGAGCTGCGCTAGAGGACCTCTGCATTATGACAAGTCGCAGAATGGATCGAAGGGTCGAGCCGGCAGGCTTCACGCTCGTCGAGCTGCTGATCGTGATCGTCATCGTCGCGATCCTGGTCGCGGTCGCCGTCCCGATCTACACGCAGCAGGTGCAGCAGTCGCGCAGGACCGAGGCGACGAACGCCGTCCTCGAGCTCGCGAGCCGCGAGGAGAAGTATTTCAGCGTCAACAACAGCTACAGCACGGAGCCGGATCAGCTCGGCTACTCGACGACAGCCACGGCGTTCCCGCAGTCGACCGGCACGTACTACCAGATCACGGTGACGTCACCGGACCCGGCCCAGGCTGCCGCAACGGGCCCGACCTACATCATCACGGCGACGCCTGCCGCGGGAAGCCCGCAGCTCAATGACTCGCAGTGCCAGTCCTTCAGTGTCATTCAAACCGGCGTGCAGACCGCGTTCAACTCGGCAGGGACGGCCAACTCCTCCTGCTGGCAGTGAGCCGAGCCGGGCGGCCCGGCGCCGCGCCAGCCCAGAGCAGCCAGCCCAGAGCAGCCGGCCCGGCAGAGCCGGGCAAGTAGCCGGGCCAGCCTAGGTGCGGTGAGTTACTCGGAAGGGCTCGAGCCGCAGAAGTTCTCGACGTCGAGCTCCGCCTGCACGCGCTGCTTCTCAGCGTCGTCGTCGGAGAGGTACTGGCGGTTACCGTTCTCGTCCGTGGTGTAGATGCGGCGCGCGTGAATGGCCTTGTCGTAGCGATCCTGCGCCTCCTTGCACTGCTCGGCCTTCTGGGCCGCCTCATCCTGCTGCACCTTGTGCGCCGCCGCCTCATGATCCAGGTCGGAGGCGATCTGCTTGCTCGAGGCGTCGAGGCTCTTCTGGTCCCCGCCCGCGTCGCTCGATGAGCTGTCGTCCGCCGGGTTGGGTCCCTTGATGAGCACGGCTCCGGGCACCGGACGGTCGCTGTAGTGCACGGTTCCCTGAGCGTCCACCCATTTCCAGATGTCGGCACGCACGGCCGCCGCGAGGCCCACGGCGAGCACACAGGCGGTAATCGCTGAATATCGGCGCATCGAGAACGCCCTCATCTAGTCGATGCTCTGGAGCTCCCGCGGGATCGCATGGGGCTCCTCGCTACCCTGGGCGCAGGCCCAGGCTGATTATGCTGTCGAGCGCGGCCGGGACCCTTGAAGTCCGTCACAGTCGCCGGACACCCGATCGGGCACCCGTCCGGTTCCCCCCCGAAATGCCCGGTAATTCGCCGTATAGCCCGGTTTGCGACGGTCAGACCCGCTGACGCAGGCGCACGGCGTGCGTATGCTTGGGCTCCGGCGCGCTTGAGATGAGGGCAGCCATGGACCCATTCAGAATCGATGAGATCGTCCGCCGCCTGCTCGACAGTGTGCCGCCTGCCTTGCGCAGCATGCAGCAGGACCTGGAGTCCAGCTTTCGCGCGGTACTGAGAGGGACGCTCGGCAGGCTCGATCTGGTCACCCGCGACGAGTTCGATACGCAGACGAAGGTGCTCGAGCGCACCCGCGCCAAGGCCGAGGCGCTGGAAGCTCGGGTCGCGGAGCTCGAGAAGGCGCTGTCCACAGCCGCGCGCTAGCGCGGTATGCACATCGTGCCCCGCCTCGGACGGGGGAGAGATGCAGGTCGCGACGACACTGTGCCGCGGGCAGCTCGGGCTGCGTGCGCCGCTCGTGCAGGTGGAGGTGAGTCTCGGCACCGGCCTGCCCACTTTCTCGATCGTCGGCTTGCCCGCCGCGGCGGTCCGGGAAAGCCGGGAGCGCGTCCGCGCCGCGCTGGAGAACTGCGGCTTCGAGTTTCCGGCCGGCCGCCTCACCGTCAATCTCGCGCCGGCCGATCTGCCGAAGGAGGGCGGCCGCTTCGATCTGCCCATCGCGCTCGGCATCCTGCTCGCGTCCGGCCAGGTGAGACACGCCGCAGGCGGACATCGAGACGTCACAGCCCGGGAATTCTATGGCGAGCTCAGCCTGACCGGCGCGGTGAAGCCCATCAAGGGATTGCTCCTCGCCGCGGCGCACGCCGCGCGGGCGCGGCACGAGATCCTGGTGCCTCGACCGAACGTGAGCGAGGCGTGCATCGTCGCGCGGGAAGATGCCGTGCTCGCTACCGACCACCTCCTTGACGCGTGCGCCTGCTTGCAAGGCGAGCAGCTCCGGCCCGCGCGCGGAGCTCAATCTCATTGGGTTGCCGCGGCTCCTCGAATCGCCGCGCTTCCCCGAGCGGCCGCGCCTGCCGCAGCGCCGCCGTTCGCTCCCGAGCTGGCGGACGTGCTCGGCCAGCATCACGCGAAGCGGGCGCTGATCGTCGCCGCGGCCGGAGCGCACAGCCTGCTGTTTCTCGGTCCGCCCGGCTCCGGAAAGAGCCTGCTCGCCGGAGCGCTGCCGGGCTTGTTGCCGCCGCTCGCGCGCGCCGAGGCGCTCGAGATTGCGACCATCGCGTCAGTGAGCGCTTCGGGCTTCGACCCGGGCGGCTTTGGCCGCCGCCCGTTCCGATCCCCGCACCACACGGCATCGGCAGCCGCGATCGTCGGTGGCGGACCGCACGCGCGGCCGGGGGAGGTGAGCCTCGCCCATCATGGCGTCCTGTTCCTCGACGAGCTTCCGGAATTCGACCGGCGGGTGCTCGAGGCGCTGAGGGAGCCGCTGGAGAGCGGCGTCATCGCCGTCTCGCGTACCGGCATGCAGGCGCGCTATCCGGCCGCCTTCCAGCTCGTCGCGGCGATGAATCCCTGTCCCTGCGGCTACCTCGGGGATGCCTCGACCCCCTGCCGGTGCACTCCATCGCAGGTCGAGAGGTATCGGTCGCGCATCTCGGGCCCGCTGCTCGACCGGATCGATCTGCGCGTGGCCGTCGAGCGCGTCCCGGCGGGCGAGCTTCTCGCCCAAGGACCGGTAGGCGAGACCACGGAGACGGGAGCCGCTCAGGTCGCCCAGGCACGCGCCCGACAGCTCGCCCGCGCCGGAAAGCCCAACAGCGCGCTCTCCGCCGCGGAGGTGAGATCCGCGGCCTCTCTGCAGAAGCCTGCAAGAGCGCTGCTCGAGAACGCGCTCGACCGGCTGGGTCTCACCGCCCGCTCCTATCATCGGGTGCTGCGCATCGCGCTCACCATCGCCGACCTCGCTGCGAGCGATGTCATCCAGCCGGCGCACGTGGCCGAGGCGGTGCAGCTGCGCCGGGGGCTCTGAGAGGCCGGGTCCGGGGCCTCTGAGAGGCCGGGCGCCCTCTACAGAGCCGCGTCCACGGCGTCGGGCAGTCGTCCGAAGCGCCGCTGCCGCCCCGCATAGTCGTGGAGCGCCTGGTCGAGGCCGTTCGCGTCGAAGTCCGGCCACAGGCAGTCGGTGAAGTAGAGCTCGGCGTACGCACATTCCCACAGCAGGAAATCGCTGAGCCGCTTCTCGCCGCCGGTGCGGATGAGGAGGTCGACGCCCTCGGTGGCGAGCGTGGAGTGGTTCACCTCGTCCATGAGCCGCAGGAACTCCATCTCCTCGCCGCTCGCGTCGCCAGAAAGCGCGCGCCGCGCAGTCTGCAGGATGCTGTGGCGGGCGGAGTAATCCACGGCGATCCTCAAATGCAGCCGCGAGCCTTTCGCGGTCGTCCGCTCGCTGAACTCGATCGCGCGTAGCAGGTCCGGGCTCAACCGGTCGCGCCGCCCGATGACGTTCACGCGCACCCGATTCTCGGCGCAGTAGCGGGTCTCTCCGAGCAGGTACCTGCGCAACAGGCGCAGCAGCGCGGCGACTTCCCCCGCCGGACGCCCCCAGTTGTCGCAGGAGAAGGCATACAACGTGAGCGTCTCGATTCCTGCGCGGGCGGCGGCTTCCACGATGCGCCGAACGGCCTTCGCGCCCTGCGCGTGGCCGGCCGTGCGCGGCAATCCCCGCCGCGCGGCCCAGCGGCCGTTCCCGTCCATGATGATGGCGACGTGCATGCCTGCGGTCACTCGCGGCGCATGGCCTTGATGACGGCCTCGACGTGCGAGAGGTAGCGGGTCAATGCCTTGCGGCCTGCGCTGGTG
>JASHYG010000024.1 GCA_030043215.1 Gammaproteobacteria bacterium | reverse complement strand
GAGCTGTTGATCCTCGCGCATCAGGACGTGGTGGACCTCCTGCTCTCGGAGGAGTCCGCGGCCCTCGCGGAACTCACGGCCCACATCGGCCGGCCCATTCGCTTGCAGGTGGAGGCCCTCTATGGCGCAGACCAGTACGATGTCGTGTTGATCTAATCGAGCGTCACGCTTGATCTCCCGGCGTGACCGCGGATGATGAGGCCGACGCCCATGAAGATCGCCGCCTTGCAGATGACCTCGGGACCGGATGTGCCGGCCAACCTCTCAGCCGCGCGGACGCTGCTCGCTGTCGCCGCGCGCGCGGGGGCCCGGCTCGCGGTGCTCCCCGAGAATTTCGCCTTTATCGGGCTCAAGGATGCGGACAAGCGCAAGGTCGGAGAGGCCGAAGGGTCCGGGCCCATCCAGGACTTCCTGGCCGAAGCCGCGCGCAGCCTTGGGCTCTGGGTCGTCGCCGGCACCGTGCCGCTCAAGGTGCCGGGGGAGGGCCGCGTCGCGGCAGCCTCGCTGGTCTTCGATGACTCGGGCCGCGCCGTCGCCCGTTACGACAAGATCCATCTGTTTGACGTCGACATCCCCGGCCGGATCGAGCATTACCGAGAATCTGCCGACATCGCGCCCGGTAATGTGCCGATCGTCGTCGAAACACCCGTCGGAAAGCTCGGTCTCGCGGTGTGCTATGATATGCGCTTTCCGGAGCTGTTCAGACACCTTACCGCGGCGGGTGCCCAGCTTCTGAGTGTCCCTTCGGCCTTCACGGCGCCGACGGGCCGGGCCCACTGGGAGACGCTGCTGCGCGCGCGCGCCATCGAGAATCTCTGCTACGTCATCGCCGCGGCGCAATCCGGCGTCCATCCGAACGGGCGCGAGACCTATGGTGACACGCTGATCGTGGACTATTGGGGCCGGGTGCTGCGCCGCAAGCCGCGCGGGCAGGGGGCGGTGGTATGCGACATCGACCTCGATCGCCAGGCCGAGGCCCGCGCGACCTTTCCGGCTTTGCGACACCGCGTGATGTAATCTGCCTCATGGCGAGGCACGAGGGCTCAAATAGATGGAAAACGCGCAAACGGACCCCCTGAGCATCGCGCGCGAGCTGATCCTGCGCCCGAGCGGGCTCGACGATACACGGCTCGATCGGATCGTCGGCCAGGTGCTCACGCATTCGGTGGACTCCGCCGACCTGTACTTCCAGCTCGCGCACGAGGAATCCTGGGCGCTCGAGGACGGGATCGTGAAGGAGGGCAGCGCGGCCATCGAGCAGGGCGTCGGAGTTCGCGCGCTCGCCGGGGAGAAGACGGGCTTCGCCTATTCCGATGAGATCATCCTGCCGGCGCTCGAGGAGGCCTCGCGCGCGGCGCGCGCCATCGCCGGCCGGGGCGCGGACCGCTCCGTCCGGGCCTGGCAATCGAGGACCGGACACCAGCTGTACCTGCCGGACGATCCGGTCGGCTCGCTCACCGATGCCGAGAAGGTGGCGTGGCTCGAGCGGGTCGATCGCGCGACACGGGCGATCGATCCCCGCGTCGTGCAGGTCATGGCGAGCGTCACGGCCGTGCAGGAGATCGTGCTGGTCGCGAACAGCGAGGGCGATCTCGCGGCCGACGTGAGGCCGCTCGTGCGCTTCAACGTGGCCGTGATCGTCGAGCAGAGCGGCCGGCGCGAGCAGGGATATGCCGGATGTGGCGGCCGGATCACGCTCGCCGAGCTGGTGGCTGACGACCGGCCGCTCGCGCTGGGGCGCGAGGCAGTGCGTCAAGCGCTCGTGAATCTCGAGGCGGTCGCCGCCCCCGCCGGGCCGATGACCGTGGTGCTCGGGCCCGGCTGGCCCGGCGTACTCCTGCACGAGGCGATCGGCCACGGACTGGAGGGCGACTTCAACCGCAAGGGCACCTCGGCGTTCGCCAACCGCATCGGCGAGCGCGTCGCAACCCCGGCGTGCACCGTGGTCGATGATGGCACGCTCGCGCGCCGCCGCGGCTCCCTCAACATCGACGACGAGGGCACTCCCACCGGGTGCACGACGCTCATCGAGAACGGCGTCCTGCGCGGCTACATGCAGGACAAGCTCAACGCGCGTCTCATGGGAACGCGATCGACGGGCAACGGCCGCCGGGAATCCTTCGCCCACGTGACGCTGCCGCGCATGACCAACACGTACATGCGGCCCGGTCCGCACGCGCCCGAGGAGATCATCCGCTCGGTCGAGCGCGGCATCTACGCCGTGAACTTCGGCGGTGGCCAGGTGGACATCACCTCGGGGAAATTCGTGTTCTCGGCGAGCGAGGCCTATGCGATCGAGAACGGCCGCATCGGCGCGCCGCTCAAGGGCGCGACGCTCATCGGAAACGGGCCGGACGTGCTCACGAGGGTGAGCATGGTCGGCAACGACCTCAAGCTCGACGACGGCGTCGGGACGTGCGGCAAGGAAGGGCAGAACGTGCCCGTCGGGGTCGGCCAACCGACGCTCCGCGTGGACGGACTCACAGTCGGCGGCACCGCGGGGAATTAGGCTTGGCCGCATGAGGTACCCGCCGCTGCACCTCGCGCGACCCCTCTACGAGGGCCTCCCCTGGCTCTACATGGCCTGCGGGCTCGCCGCGCTCGTCGCGAGCTATCGCGAAATCTGGCCGCGCGCCAGCGTCTTTCTCGGGCTGGCGGGGACCATTGCGCTGCTGGCCGGTGTCGTCGTGTGGTTGCGGCGCCGGGACTACCGGCGGATGAGGACCCGGTACGCCCGGCCGGACGCGCTCTCGGAGTCCGAGGAGGAGCGCGGAGAGTAAGTCACTCGGTCGGCTCCGTGGCGGGCTGCGCGCCCGGAACGGTCTCCGTGAACTGGGTGCGCTTGCCGGGCAGCCGCTCGTCCACGTACATGAGCTCATGCGTGCCGAGCAGTACCACGTCTCCATCGTTGAGATTGTGGCGCCGCACGCGCTTGCCCTGGACGTGGATGCCGTTGGTGCTGTTCAGATCCTCGATGACGCAGCCGTGAGCCGTCGTGATGATCTGGCAGTGGTGGCGGCTCACGAACCGGCTGTCGATCTGCAGGTCGTTGTCCGGGGTACGGCCGAGGATCAGGCGGCCAACCCGCAGCGGAAGGTCGGAGAGAGTGCGCCCCTCCGCCGCGACGATGAGGCGGCCGACGATCTCCGGCGCCGCACCCGGCATCGCGAGCGCGCGGCTTCCCCGCGGATGATCCGGCTGGAGGTGGCTCGCAAGGTGCGCTCGTGACTTGAACTCCACCCAGCGCAGCTCCTGCACCGATGCCGTGATGTCGTCCGGGATGACGTGGTCGCGATCGACGCCGAAGGCGGCCATCATCGCGGTGTCGCATAGCGTGTTGATCAGACGCGGGACGCCCCCCGTGTAGCGGTAGATTTCCGGGAAGGTCTCCTCCGCGAAGAGCGTGCGGTCGGCGGCTCCCGCAACCTCGAGACGATGCTGGATGTAAGCGCGCATCTCCGCGGGCGTCAGCGTGCCCAAGTGAAAGCGCAGCCGGATCCGTTGCGCGAGCTGCGTGAGCTCCGGCGCATCGAGCTTCTCGTTGAGCTCGGGCTGCCCCGCGAGGATGATGCGCAGCACCTTCTCCTTCGTGGTCTCGACGCCCGACAGCAGGCGGATCTCCTCGAGCACCCGCAGGGAGAGGTTCTGCGCCTCGTCGATGATGAGCAGCACCTTGCGGTCGGCCGCGTACTGCTCGACGAGGAAGCTGTTGATGGTCGCGATGAGCTCGGCCTTCTTCATCTTGAAGGGCGAGAAGCCGAATTGAACGAGCACGGCCTGCAGGAAGTCGACCGCCGAGACCTGCGTCTGATTGATCTGCGCGACCACCACGTCCTTCTGGATCTCCTGCAGGAAGGACTCGATGAGCGTCGTCTTGCCGGAGCCGATCTCCCCCGTGATCACGACGAATCCGTCGGTGAACCAGATCGTGGACTCCATGTACGCCTTGGCGCGCGCGTGCTGCTTGCTCAGGTAGAGGAACTGCGGGTCCGGGCTCAGCCGGAACGGCAGCTCCTTCAGCTTGAAAAGCTCGAGGTACATGGTCGATGGGTTCCCGCGGCGTTCGGATGCC
>JASHYG010000261.1 GCA_030043215.1 Gammaproteobacteria bacterium | reverse complement strand
CGTATTAGACCGGCTTACCCGCCGACGCGTCAAGCAACGCCACACCTAAGTCCTTGATTTTCTGCGCCGCCCTCTGCCGCACCGCCGCCCCTGCTCCACCCCTGCCCCATCGTCGCGCTAAACCCTGCGAGCCTCAATGGAGGGGAATTCCCTCCCACGCCCTGCGCTGCTCGGACAGCGGATCGTTCTCCACCCGGCAGAGCGCGTCGAAGATCAAGGTTGCTCTCCTCGACGCATCGTATTGCGGCCACTCCAGTATCCGCGGCGAGTGCGGCCGGCCGTCACGGGCAAATCCCAGGATGAGCTTCTGAAAGCCGTCGGCCGCGGCCTTGTCCTCGAGCGTGCCGCCCTGTGCGACGGTCTGGCTCCAGTTCGTGGACGCCTCGAAGATCAGCAGCACGTCCGTCAGGTGGGTCGCACCGACCTTGTCGAACGGCGGCACGCTGAGGAGGTAGTCCATCCTCGCCATCCACACGGGCTCGCGCGCGGAGCACGCGGCTTCCGCGAGGCGTATCGCGGGAATGCCGAACATCGTGGCGCCGAGCAGCTCGAGGCGCCAGTCGCGCGTCGAGTCCGTGAAGCGCTGGTACGTCCGCGCGAGCTCGCCGAATCTCCCCTCACCCAGCTTGCCCCGGATGAACGCCTCCTTGCCGGTGAGCACGTCGGGGCACTCGGGCACCATGATCGTCATCTCGTCGCGCGCGGTGAGCACGAGCAGCGGCACGCCGCGCGATGCGCCTTCGGCGACGGCCTGGGTGGGATGGACGGGCAGCACTTTGCCGTCGATCACCGGCAGGAAGGGCTCCACGTCGAGCACTTCGTTCGCGGACTCGGCGAGGATCTGCGCGCCGGCTCGATACAGCTGCTCGGCGGAGACGCCGCGCAGGTCGTTCACCTGGTGCCGCGAGAGCCCCACTCGCCGCAGCAGGTCCTCCGCAATCTGCGTGCCGATCTCCCGGTTGCGCACGTTGCGTGCCGCGCCGCTCAGCGCGATCGCGCGGTGGAATAGGCCGTGGGCCGCCGGCAGCCCGAGCAGGGTTCCCACGAGCATCCCTCCGGCGGACTGGCCAAAGATCGTCACGTTGGCCGGATCCCCGCCGAAGCGAGCGATGTTGCTCGCCACCCATCGAAGCGCGGCGACGAGGTCCAGCACTCCGGGATTGGAGGAGTCGGCTATGTCCTGGCGCTCGAGGTCGCCGAGATACAGGAAACCCCAGGGCCCCAGGCGGTAATTGACCGTGACGACCACCACGTCTCCGCGCGCGGCGAGGAGCGAGCCATCGTACGCCGCGCCCGTGCCCATCACCCATCCGCCGCCGTGGATCCAGAAGAGCACCGGGCGGCGCTTCTCGTCGGGCGCCGGCGACCAGATGTTGAGGGTCAGGCAGTCCTCGGAGCCGGCGATCGGAGCGTCGATGCGGGAGAAGAAGGGAAGCTGGATGCACGGGGAGCCGAAGCGAGCCGCCTCTCGAACGCCGCTCCAGCCGTCCGCGGAGCGCGGCGCGCAGAAGCGCAGCGCGCCGACGGGAGGCTTCGCGAACGGGATGCCTTTCCAGACGTGTACGGTGCTCTCGACGGCGCCCCGCAGCCGGCCGTGGGTCGTCTCGACGATCGGAGAGGATTCTCGCACGGGCATCCCGAGCGATATTACCTCGCGAGCGAGAACGCGCCAGCCCGTCCGGAGCTGGCTCAGGAGACCGAGCTCACGCGAGCCGAGGCTCCGAGGTGGTCCATTGCTCGTAGCAGCCGAGATGCAAGTTGAGCACCGGGACCGGCGCGCCGGCCGGCAACTCCACCTCGTATTCGATCTGATGCTCTTCGATGGGCCGATGGCACAGATCGCAGAGCGCGCCACTGCCGAGCCCGGCCCACGTACGCTGCGGTCTCTGGTAAGCAGGGCTCGTGGATTCGGCTCTCGCCGCGCCTCGGGTCTTGCGCGCAGCCCCCATTGCACACCTCCAGTCAGTGGTCATGCTCCACTCCACGACGTGATGTACTCTCGCCTCATGACAGACTGCAGACGCCGCTCGATAGTTCCGGGGGCAGCGCGATTGTTACGGATTGATTAAGGTGACGGTGCCGGAGCGGAAACGCCCCGATCGCGCGTCACTCCTGCGGGCGAAAGCCCTCGGGCGGTTTGGCGCCCGTGCCGAACAGGAATTTGTCCATCTCGCCTTCGAGGAATTTGCGGGCCTTGGGCTCGATCGGCGTCAGGCGATACTCGTTGATCAGCATCGTCTGGTGCTTGAGCCACAGCGACCAGGCTTCCTTCGAGATACCCTCATACACTCGCTTGCCGAGCTCGCCCGGATACGGAGGTCGATCGAGGCCGGGAGCCTCGCGCTTCAAATACGCGCATTGAATCATTCGGGTCATCTCAATCCTCTTCAATCCTCGCGCGCGCAGGCGGAGCTGCTCAAGTGATCCAGCAGGGATCGGACGGGCGCCGGCAAACCGACCGGCGTGGGCTCGCGCGGGTTATACCAGACCGCGTCCGGCTCCTCCATCACCCCCGCAGGTCCCGCGCACCGCAAATAGAGCGGTGTGATGGTGAGATCGAAGTGCGTGAACGTGTGGCGGATCTGCGCAAGCGGCGAGGGCTCGATGCCCGTCGCGTGACCGAGGGTGCGAGTGGCGAACGCTCCGGCATCGGTCGTTGCGTCGAACTCCGGCAGGCACCACAGTCCTCCCCATACACCGTGCTGAGGGCGCCGCGTCAGCAGCACGCTGCCGTCCTCGCGCTCCGCGACGAGCATGAACGTATGCCGCGAGCCCCGCGACCGCGCAGCGCGGGGAGCGGGGATGTCGTGCTGGCGGCCGGTTTGCCGCGCGACGCAGCGCGCCTCGAGCGGACAGCCGGCGCAGAGCGGCTTGCGCCGCGTGCACACCGTCGCGCCGAGATCCATGATCGCCTGGGTGTAGGTCGAG
>JASHYG010000260.1 GCA_030043215.1 Gammaproteobacteria bacterium | reverse complement strand
GCACCGCGGGAAGTGCGCTCGGCGACGGCGGTATTTCAGGCCCCGGCCGGGCCGCTCGCCGCCGTGACGGCCCGCGTCAAGGCGGCGTTCGATCCTTCCGGCCGGCTCAATCCCGGACGCATGAGCTGACATGCAGACTCACTTTCAGCCCGCCCAGCTTGCCGATCCGGACGTGGCGGCGAGCGAGCAAATTCTCCGCAAGTGCGTGCACTGCGGGTTCTGTACCGCGACCTGTCCGACGTATGTGCTGCTCGGCGACGAGCTCGATAGTCCCCGAGGCCGGATCTATCTGATCAAGGACATGCTGGAGAATTCGCGGCCGGCGACCCAGCCCGTCGTGACCCACCTCGACCGGTGTCTGTCGTGCCTCTCGTGCATGACCACCTGTCCTTCCGGCGTGCACTACCAGCACCTGATCGATCATGCGCGCGTTCACGTGGAGCGAACCTATCGGCGTCCGTGGCGCGAGCGCATGCTCAGAGCCGCGCTCGCCTCGACGCTCCCGTATCCGCGCCGGCTGCGCGCGGCGCTCGCGGCGGCAGCGCTCGCGAGAGGCATCGCAAGACTCCTGCCGCGCGGTGTCCGTAGGCTCTCGCGCCGCCTTCCCGCCTCACTTGGCGCCATGCTGAGCTTGGCATCGCGCGCCCCGCCGGGCGTGCGAGGAGAGGGCAGTCGTGACGGAGTCGCCAGAGGTGAGCGGAGAGGCCGGGTGGCGCTGCTCGCCGGCTGCGCGCAGTCGGTGCTCAACCCGCAGGCGCACGCGGCTTCCGTGCGCCTGCTCGAGCGGGCCGGATTCGATGTCGTCACGATCGAGGGCTGCTGTGGAGCGCTCGTGCATCATCTCGGCCGAGCCGCGCACAACCGTGCGCTCGCGGCGCGGCTGCTCGAGCGGATCGACACCGAGCGCCGCCGGGGGGAGCTCGATGCGGTCGTCCTGACCGCCTCGGGCTGCGGCACGCATTTGAAGGATTACGGACACCTCTTCCGCCACGATGCGCAGCTCGCCCGCTCAGCCGCGGCGGCGAGCGGGATCGCGCGCGACATCACCGAGTGGCTGTACGAGACAGGGTGCGCCGTGGGCGCGGCGGGAGCTCCGTCGTCGAAAGGGTCCTCGCCGGCCGGTCTTGCCGTGGCTTATCACTCGGCGTGCTCGATGCAGCACGGGCAGCAACTCGACCGCATCCCGCAGCAGCTCCTCGAGCGCGCGGGATTTGCGGTGCAGGAGATCCCGGAGGGCCACCTCTGCTGCGGATCCGCCGGGACCTACAACATCCTGCAGCCGCAGATCGCCGCGCAGCTGCGGGACCGCAAGCTCGAGAACATCCGCCGCACGTCTGCTCGCGTGGTGGCAACGGGGAACGTCGGCTGCATCACTCAGCTCGCCGGTGCCGGGGACCTCAAGGTGGTGCACACGGCGGAGCTTCTCGACTGGGCGCAGGGTGGGCCCGAGCCCCTCACGCTGCGCGGGCGTACCGGATCGTCCCCCGATCGTCGGTGATCCGCGCGAGGCGGCCGGCTCTCGCGAGATACTCGAGGTGCGCGATCGCCTCGCCCATCGCGAGATACAGATGAAAGCCCACGAGCGTGCGCTTGAAGAGCACGCGCAGCGTCTCACTCGCGGTGCGCGGCTCGCGGCAGGCCTCGAGCAGCTGATCGAGGTGGCGGAGGTGATGAGCGCGCAGCTCGTGCGCCCGCTCCCGCACGCCGACGAAGGGCCGTCCGTGCGAGGGCAGCACGAGCGTTGCCGGATCGAGGTCGGCGAGGCGCTCGAGCGATCTCAGATAGGAGTCGAGGGGATTCGCGTCCGTGCTCCAGCCGCTCGCGCTGACGTTCGGTGAGATCGCCGGCAGGATCTGGTCCCCGGTGATGAGCACGCGCCGCGACGGTTCGTGCAGGCAGAGATGTCCGGTCGCGTGGCCGTCTGTTTCCAGCCAGCGCCAGCGGGTGCCGTCCCAGCTCACCTCCTCACCCTCCTGCGGATGGTGAGCGATCTGCGGCAGCCCGCTCACGACCGCTCGATAGCGCTCGCCCGACAGGCTTGCGCCGAAACTGCCGAGATCGGCCACGCCGTGGGAATGGAAGAATGCGTGCCGCGCGGCGATCTGCTCGTCGGTCAAGGGCTCGAGAAGCTGGCGGATCTGCCGCTCGGTCTCGCGGGAGGCCCATACCGGGACGCGATGCCGCCCCTGCAGCCAGGCGGCGAGGCCCGCATGATCCGGATGCAGATGCGTGAGCACGATCAGCCGCAGCGGCCGGGCCGCGAGCACCTGCTGCTCGAGCCGCTCCCACGCGGCGCGGCCGATGTCCGTGGCGAGTCCCGTGTCGATCAGCACTGAGCCCCCGTCGTGATCGAGCAGCCACAGATTGATGTGGTCGAGATCCATCGGCAGAGGAAAGCGGATCCAGTGCACCCCGTCCGACACGCGGGCGATCCCGCCGGGCTCCGGCGGAGGCACCTGCAGATAGGAGATCGGGGTGGAGGCGAGGTCCGACACGGCGCGCACCGAGATATTCTAGCCTAGCGGGTCTCCCCGCGAAGGGTGCAATATGGCTCGCATGATCCGCGTGCCGCAAACCATGAGCGTCGTCGAGATTGCCCAGCCGGGTCCCCCGCAGGTGCTGCGGGCGGCGCAACGCCCGACACCGGCAGCCGGACGAGGTGAGGTGCTGATCAAAGTCTCGGCGGCGGGCGTCAACCGGCCGGACGTGATGCAGCGGAAGGGAGCGTATCCCCCTCCGGCCGGCGTCACCGACATTCCTGGGCTCGAGGTTGCGGGCGAGATCGTGGGCATCGGCGCCGAGGTCTCGTCGAGGACGGTGGGCGAGCAGGTCTGCGCGCTGGTGGCCGGCGGTGGATATGCGGAGTACGCATCCGTGCCGGCTGCACAGTGTCTGCCGGTGCCGAAATCCCTGACGCTCGAGGAGGCGGCAGCGCTACCCGAAACCTTCTTCACCGTCTATCTCAATGTCTTCGAGCGGGCGGCGCTCGCGCCCGGCGAGAGCCTGCTGGTTCATGGAGGCGGCAGCGGCATCGGGACGACGGCGATCCTGCTCGCCAAGGCCAACGGCTCGCGGGTGTTTGCGACCGCAGGCAGCGCGCGCAAGTGCGCGGCCTGCCTCGCGCTCGGAGCGGACCGCGCCATCAACTACCGGGACGAGGACTTCGTGGCGGTGGTTGCGGATGCGACCGCAGGCAAAGGCGTCGACGTGATTCTCGACATGGTGGGGGGCTCCTACGTCGGCCGCAACGCTACCGCAGCGGCCGTCGAAGGCCGCATCGCCCTCATCGCTTTGCTCGGAGGCGCCCGCGCCGAAGTCGATTTGCTCCCGATCCTCGTCAAGCGCTTGAGGCTGATGGGCGCAACGCTGCGGCCGCAGTCGGTCGAGTCGAAGGGCAAGATCGCGCAGGCCTTGCTCACGCGGGTGTGGCCGTGGTTCGACTCCGGGCGGCTGCGCGCGCCGCCCATCTACGCACGCTTTGCGCTCGATGAGGCGTGGCGGGCCCACGAGCTCATGGAGTCCGACGAGCACATCGGCAAGATCGTTCTGCAGGTGGGCGCGTCGAGGTGACCGGACTTTCGAGAGGCGCGCGCTACGCGCGTTCAATCATTCCAGGCCCAGCTCGAAGCGCACCCGCTTGCCGTCCGCCGCCGTGGTCGCCGTGTTGAGCACGAATAGCCGCGCCGGGTCGAGCTGAGTCCCTTTCAGCAGCGCATCCTGTATGGCCCGGGCGCGGTGGCGTCCGAGCAGCTGTAGATCGCCGTCCGGGACCTCGATGCGCGCGTCGAGCGCCGTTTCCAGAGCGGTGATGGCAGGCTCGAGCGGTGCGGCCGGCTTCTGCTTGTCTTTGGCCTTCACGATCGCGTCAGCCTCAGCGGGCAGAGCCGCCTTGGCGCCGAGCTCCGAGCGGTACTCGGCCACGAGCAGGCGGAAGCGGGTGGCGGGGTCGGAGAGGTCTGGCGCGGGCACCGTGGCGGCGCCCCGGCGGTGCTTGTGCGACGCGGCCTCGCGCTGACCTTGCGCCGTGAGCTTCTGCTCCAGCAGGCCCTCGACCAGCGCTGGCCGGTCGATGTCGGGCGTGTAGGCGCTCGGCACGTCGAGCTTGAGGCTCGGACGGTCCTCGAGCGCCTTGGCGATCTGGGCGAGCCGCTGCTCAGCCGACGGATCGAGGCTCGCGCTGCCGGCATCGAAGTCGATGAACTTCATCTGCTCGCCTCCGCCGACGAGCTTGCCGAGGAGCGCGAAGGGCGCGGTCGCGGCCTTGGAGAGCGCGTTGACCACGACCTTCCAGATGAGCGGCCCCAGCTTGAACTTGGGATCGTTGAGGCTCCCCGACAACGGCAGATCGAGATCGATGACGCCGTTACGGTCCTTGAGCAGTGCCACGGCGAGCTTCAGCGGCAGTTTGACGGCGTCGGGGCTCGAGACTCTGTCGCCGAGCTGCAGCTGATCGATGACGAAATGCGGATCCGCGCTGAGCTCGCGGTTCTCCAGATGGTAGGTGATGTTCGCCGACATCGTACCCTTCTCGATCTTGTATCCCGCGAAGCGGGCCGAGTACGGGGTGGCCGTCGTGAGCTGGACGCCGTCGAAGCTCAATTTCATGTTGGAATACGCGCTCGCCGCGAGGGGGTTGATCTCCCCCGAGATGCTGATGGGTGCGTAGCGATCGACCTTGCCTTTGAGATCGACCTTCGCGCGCGAGCGTGGGTTCGACGACAGCCCGACCACGGAGCCGGAGAGATTCTGAATGGCCAGGAAGTAGTTCGGCTGGATCCACAGGTCGGTGTACCGGGCCGAGCCGTTCACGATCTGTATCGTGCCGATCGACATCGCCATGGCCGAGGAGGCATGACCGGCGGCGCCCGCAGCCTTGGGCGCCTCGGCGCGTGCGGGCGCAGCGGGTGCTTCGGCGCTTGCGGGCGCAACGGGTGCCGCGGGCGCTTCGCCCGATGCGGGGGCTGCGGATGCGCGACCGGCGGCTGGGGCGAGAGCTGCGGTGATGTTGAGCGTCCGGTTTGCCCTCACGATGACGCGAGCGTAGGGCGCCACGGCGACGATCCTGCGAATGGAGAGGGCCGGCGGCTCCGAGCGGTACTGCATGCCCTGGAGCGTGAGCCGATCCCACTTCACGAAGTCCTGCCGCTGCTGATCGTCCACGGTGCGCAGCTTTGCAACGGTCGTGTCCCCTGCGACCGTGAGGGCGCCACCGGCGGCACGGTCGATGACGAGCTGGGTCGTGAGTTGGCCCGACTCCAGTTGGAGCGCGGACCGAGACGCGACGTAGGGCTGCAGCGCAGTGAGGTCTACGTTGCGCAGGGCGAACTCAGCGTGCGCCGCGCCGGAGCCCAGCGCATAGGTGGCGCTCGCGTCGAGCCGGCCCGAGCGATTGACCGTGGCGCTGCTCGCGATCTTGAGCGTCGCATCGCCGGGACTGTGGAAGCCCTCGACGCTCAACGCGACATTGCCTAGGGTCAAGGCGGC
>JASHYG010000259.1 GCA_030043215.1 Gammaproteobacteria bacterium | reverse complement strand
ACGAGAGCCGCCATCTGCGCCGTGAACGAGCACACCGACGCGAGGATCGAAAGCGAGAACAATCTGTTGCGCAGCAGATCGAAGGGTATGAGCGGCGCCGGGCGCCGGAGCTCGTGGCGGGCGAGGAAGACGCCGAGCACGCCGCCCGCGCAGATCTCGGCCAGCGCGAGCGGGGTCGAGGAGCTGTGCGCCAAGGCCTGCAGTCCGCTCACGAGCAGGCCGAACGTGCACGCGTGCAGGGCCACGGCGGCCCAGTTGAGCGGGTGCCGCGACCGCTCCGTCACGGGAAGCGCGTAGATTGCGATGACGAAGGTGACAAGACCGATGGGTCCATTGATCGCAAAGAGCCACCGCCAGGGCGCGACGGCCAGCACGCCGGCGGCGACGGTCGGTCCGATCGCGGCAGCGGTGGCGACGGCGAGGGCGTTGATACCCACCGCGCGGCCGAGCATCCGCTGTGGATACGTGAAGCGGACGAGCGCCGCATTGACGCTCATGATACCCGCGGCGCCGAAGCCCTGGACGACACGCGCGATGACGAGCGCGAGCATCGAGGGGGCGAGGGCGCAGCAGATCGACGCGAGCGTGAACACCACGAGCCCCGCTTGCGAGACGCGGCGGTAACCGACGACCTCGCCGACGGAGGCGAGCGGTAGGAGCGAGACGAGGATGGCGATTTGATAGGCGTTGATGACCCAGATGGAGACGGCGGCCGGCGTGTGCATCTCACGCGCGATGGTCGGCAGAGCGACGTTCGCGATGCTGCTGTCGAGCACCGACATCGCGATGGCGAGCACGATCGCCGCGATCGCCCAGTACCGGCGGGGAACCGGCAGACCGTCCGATTCGGGGTCCGAGGCGGTGCCGCTCGGGCGGGGCCTAGACATCGGGCGGCTGCACGGAAGGGGTCGCGGTTGAACGGGTCGATCGAGGTCCCATATACAGGCGTACGGCGCGGCCTGGCCAGCTGCGAGCCGCTTGCCATCGGACATTGTGAATGAGACGCCGCCGACGCCAACTCATGCTGATCGCCATCCTCGGGTTGCTGCACGCCTACGTCGGCTGGCGCATATTGCCTGACTTGCCGATCGATCCTGCCGCGCGGATCGCCGGTGCGCTCCTGCTCGCCGTGTCGTTCGCCTCCATGGTTCTCGGGCTCCATGCCCGCTCCCTGCGGCGCCGCTCCTGGTCCGACCGCGTCGCGGCAGCGGGGCTGTTCGCGGCGGGCTTGTTCTCCTCCCTCTGCGTGCTCACCCTGATGCGCGATCTCGTACTGCTCGCGGTCATTTTCCCGTTGTCCGCGCGGACTGTACACCTGCTCGAGGCGATCTCGTCCTCGGCGGTGGTCGGGCTCGCGTTGCTCGCAACGGCCGTGGGATTCGTGAATGCCAGGCGGCGGGCGCGCGTCGTCACGGTCGACGTGCCGCTCGGCGGACTGCCTCCGGCCCTGCACGGATTCACCATCGCGCAGGTGAGCGACGTGCACGTCGGCCGTACGATCAAGCGCAAGTACGTGGAGGCCATCGTGACCGCGGTGAACCGGCTCGGCGCCGATCTCATCGCCGTGACGGGCGATCTGGTGGACGGTCCGGTCGCGGAGCTCGCGGCCCATACCGCGCCGCTCGCGGCATTGCGGTCGCGGTATGGCACGTTCTTCGTGACGGGCAACCACGAGTACTATTCCGGTGAGGCCGCCTGGAGGGTGGAGCTCGAGAGGCTCGGCCTCACCGTCCTCATGAACGAGCACGTCGTGCTGAGGCACCGAGGCGTTGCGCTCGTCGTCGCAGGCGTGACGGATTACAGCGCGCACCAGTTCGATCCCACGCAGCGGAGCGATCCGCAAGTCGCCCTGCGCGGCGCGCCGCCGGACGCCGGGGCGAGGATCCTCCTTGCGCATCAGCCGCGGACGGCTCCGGCCGCCTCGCGCGCAGGCTTCGACTTGCAGCTGTCCGGCCACACTCACGGCGGCCAGTTCTGGCCCTGGACGCTGCTCGTGAGATTGCAGCAGCCGTTCACCTCGGGGCTGCACAAGGTGGGTCATCTCTGGGTCTACATCAGCCGCGGGACGGGATACTGGGGACCGCCCAAGCGGTTCGGGGCACCGTCGGAGATCACGCTGCTGCGCCTGGTGCCCCTGGCCGCCGGAACGCAACCCTCGAGAGCCCATCCCGGATCCGCTCGGGTGCTGACGGCCGTCGGGGGGAGCCGATCACCATGAGAGCATTCGGTATTCGTGGCGCCGCGCTCTGCGCAGCTTCGCTCGTGGCGATGTGCATGGGCGCGGTGCAGGCCGCGGCGCAGGTCGGAGCGGCCGCCGTGGCACAGCCGGACGCGGCATCCACCCCTGCCGCGCCCGCATCGTCTGCGCCCGCCTTGCCCGCCTTGCCCGCATCGTCCGCGGATGCACAACCTGCCCCGCCGGCCGGCGATCAACCCCTCCAGGAAGTTGACGTGGCCGTGGAGCGCCCCGGCCCGAGCCTCTGGCGGGTGTCGAAGGGCGATCACGTCGCGTGGCTCCTCGGAACCCTGGACCCCCTGCCGAAGAAGATGATCTGGCGCTCCCGCGAGGTGGAATCCGTGATCTCGCAGGCGCAGGAGGTGCTCGCGAGCAGAATCTCCCCCAGCGTCGACGTAGGGCCGATCTCGGCCATCCGCCTCTACCTGCAATACCGGCGCATCACGAAGCTCCCGCACAAGTCGAACCTGCGCGACTGGCTGCCGCCGCCGCTCTACGCGCGCTTCTCGGCGATCAAGCTGCGCTACGACCCGCACGACCGGGAGATCGAGAAGCTGCAGCCGCTCGCCGCGGCGTATCGGCTATACGAACGGGCGCTCAGCGCCTCGCACCTCACCTCTCCCTACCGCGACGACATCGAGGCCGAGGTCTTCAGGCTTGCGCGCCGGCACCACGTGACGATCGAGCGCCCGTCCCTCAAGCTCGCCGACCCGCGCGGCCTCCTCACCGAGGCGGGCGAGATTCCGCGCTCCGCCCAGATCGCCTGCCTCGATGCGACGGTCGAGCGG
>JASHYG010000258.1 GCA_030043215.1 Gammaproteobacteria bacterium | reverse complement strand
ATGTCGCGAGGTCAGTGCTGTTTGGCCGCTGCCGCGTCGCGAGCTTGCTTCAGCGCCACCCAGTTCGGCGCGTATGTCAGCGCCTCGTCGTACTTGGCGACGGCGTCGCTCCAGTGATCCTGCTTCGCGAGCACGTCGCCCCAGGCTTTGAGGGGGTCGGCCCAGTGCGGGCCTTTGTCGTGCGCCAGTGAAAGCTCGCGCGCAGCGCCCGCGAGATCGCCGCGAGCGAGGAGCGCTTGGCCCCACTCGTAGTAGGCCATCGGGAGGTCCGGCGCCTGACGCACGGCCTCGGCGAACCAGCGGTCGGCGGTGGCTGGATCACCGGCTGCCGCGGCGATCCGTGCACGCATGCGGACGCAGAGATAGCAGTCAGTCGGGGTTTGAGCGATGAGCGCAGTCGCGGAGGCGGTGTCGCCGGTCATCGCTTCGGCGTAGGCGAGCAAGGGATCGTACTGAGTCTCGAGAGCGAGTTCCGGGAAAGCCGTGAACTCGGGGCTTGGCGCGGCGGCCTTCTGGGCCTCTTCCTGGGCGACCAGCGCCTTGGCGGCATCGAGCGCGTCCGGCCAGTTGCCCGCGGAGGAGCTCACGTCCCAGCGAGCCTGCAGGACGGTGCTGTCCAGAGGTCCGGCCGTGAGGGCGAGGGCGAGCTCATGCTGCGCGACCGCCTCATCGTGCAAGAGCCCCGCCACGTGCGCGTGTTCTGCATAACGATCGGCGAGTTGCACGTCCGGACGCTGGTCAGCAACTTCGTAATCGCTCCGGAGCGCAGCAAAGTCGCGCGTCGCTTCGTCAATATCGATGTGCCCCTGGGCAATGAGCCAGGGGTAGGCATCCTGATCTGCGGCCGGTTGGTCTTGCCGCTTCGTTCCAAGCATTTTGCGAGCGAAGCCGAGCGCCGCCTCGTCGTAGCCCAGATCCTTGCTGAGCCTCGGAGCCATTATCCAGGCGGCCAGCCAAGGCGGATCGGCGTCGATCGCCAGCAGCTCTTCCGAGAGCGCGCGACGCGGGTCCGGATCCGCAGCAGAGAGCAGCGAGTACTCACCGGCCTGCTCCCACGGGGGCTCCGCCGCCACTCCCGCACCGTGCACGAAACGCTGAGCGGCAGCGTAGGCCTCCGCGGGGTGGCCCGTGGCCCACAGATAAATGATGTCCTGGCCAGGACTGAAAACCGCGAACGCTTTCTCGGCGGCGGCCTGTACCAGACGGTCCAGGTCCGTGCTCGTGCCGCTCACCACGATCGGATCGGCGCCCGCGATGTGCAATACGAGAGAGATCGCGCCGCCCGCCTCCTCGCGCAGTTCCCCATTGACGACAGTCTGGTGACCGAGCCAGCGGTGCAGGAAGCGGTCGAGCTCGTCGACGGAGATTCCCGTCTCGGGAATCTGCACCTTCAAGGTGGCGGCCTGATCGGCACGGACGTCGCTCGAATAGGTGAGGGAATGTCGATTCGTCGTGGCACGGATGGCGGCGACGCGGCTCGCCAGATCCTCGGCGAGCGCCTGGCTGGTGATGCCGCGCGCCGCAAAGTCCGATGGCACGGTGAAGTTTTCGACGACCAGGCCGTGGTCGCGCATCGCCTCGGCGGTCATGCGAATGGCGGCGAGCAGGACACCCAGGGCGATCAGCGCAATGCAGGTATAGAAGCCGTTGCGCATGTAATCGGCGTACCGCTTGCGCTTCGCCGCGGAGACCGTCAGGCGCAGATGGATCAGGCGGGAGGCGTGCTCGTCCTGCAGGTGCTGGCGCTGCGTGTCGAGGAGCAGCGCTTGCTTCTCGAGAAAGACCTCGGTCTTGCGCGCGACGCCCGGGTCGTCGCCGGTCAGGCGGGAAGCGGTCGCCGCGGCGAATGCCTCGGCGCCGGTGAGCGCCTGAGACGCTTCGCTGTCCGGCTGTTCGTCCTCGCCGCCTAGGACGCCGCCTAGTAGATCGTCGGCCATGGTGAATGCTCTGCGGCTGTCCGCATGCTACGGCTTTCCCACGATCGTATGCGACAAATACGACGTCCGTATGCGCCAGCGTACTCCGACGTCCGTTTCCGCGGAAACGTGCCGCTCATGAACGCCGACGGACTCAGGACGACTTCCTCGCCGCCGCGTCTCTGGCTTGCTTCAGCGCGGCCCAGTTCGGCGCGTACTTCAGCGCCTCGTCGTATTTGGCGAGCGCGTCGCTCCAATGACCCTGCTTCGCGAGCACGTCGCCCCAAGCCTTGAGAGGGTCGGCCCAGTGAGGGCCGCGCTGATTGGCGGCTTGGAGTTTGGCGATGGCGCCGGCGAGATCGCCGTGGCGGGCGAGTGCGACGCCCCAGGAGTAGTAGCCGAAAGGGAGATCCGGCGTCAGGGCGACGGCTTGCGCGTAGGCTTGCTGCGCGCCGGCCCAGTCGCCACGACGGTCGAGGATGTCGCCGCGGAAGCGCAGGCAGTCCACGAAGTGTGCGTTAGCGGGATCGGCGAGAATGGCATCGGCGTCGGCCGTCCGGCCGGCCGCCTCCTCGATGGGCGCGATCTCGCACGAGACATTGCGGTCCACCAAGGGCGGACCGACGTGCGAGCCGATCCCGCGGCCCCCGGGGCTGGCCAGCACTGCGGTGAATACGTCCATTTCCGTGGCGGCCCGCGTTGCATCACCGAGTTCTGCGGCCAGCAAACCGCGCACGAAATGTAGACGCTCGACGGTCCCGGGATCCTGATCGCTCGCCGGGACAGTTTGGAGCGTCAGCTCCGCGGCGGTGGGATCGTGGAGTCGTACGTCCAGCTCGGCAATCCATGGGGCGATCGATCGCGGACCGAACGATCCCCTGCCCCCCGTCGCCGCGGCATCGGCGATCAGTACATTGAGGAGAGCCTGGAAATCTCCGGTCAAGTTGGCCCACCAGCCCGTCGGTCCCCGCGCACCCAGCCGGGCGCGTAAGGCCTCGAGCGAGCGCCAGGCGCCCTCCTCGTCACCAAGGGTTCCCAGCTCCGCCGCCTCATTTTGATAGGCCGCAAAGAAATCCGGACTGGCCTCAATCGCCGCCCGATACAACTCCAGAACCGCGCGACCCGAAGCGGGAGAAGGATCCAAATCCCATGTGCAGCTTCCCCAGTCGTTGAGAAGCGATGCGCGACTCTCGACAGAGACCCCGGCGTAAGCCGACTTGATGAACGCGATGGCGTCCGCGCAGCGGCCGACGCTAAAGAGGTAGCGGGCCCAGAGCGCGGGCTGGAGCTGAGAGTAGACGTACTGCGCGGCTTCGACCACGAGCGTATCGAGATCGCGGGCACTGCCAGCAAACGTCTGGGGCAGCAGATCGTCTCCGCTCACCGTCAGCGCGAGGCCTCCCGATTCCGTCTGCACGAGACTGCCTCCGATGTGCAGATCGTGACCAAACCGAGCCTCGAGGAGCCGCGAGATCTCTCCGAGGGACACTCCCGTCTCCGGCACATCCACCCTTACGTCGTTGGACCAGGCATTCGACAAACTGCGCTTCTGCCCTGAGAGCGCAAGACTGCGGGTCGCGGCCTGCAGCCGAGTGAGCTCGTTGAGGACGTCACTCGCAACCACGGTGCCGGTTACCCCCTGTGGCGCAAGCCCCGCGGGCGCATTGAAGGAATCGACGACGACGCCGTGTGAGGTGAAGGCGTCGTGCAGCATCACGCCGATGCCGGCGCCGATGACGATCACGACGAGCGCGATGATGACCTGGAAGGCGATCCGGATGGTCTGGCCTATACGCTGGCCGCGCAGCAGCGAGCGTTGATGAGCGAGCTGCGCCAAGCGCAGCGCATGCTCAT
>JASHYG010000257.1 GCA_030043215.1 Gammaproteobacteria bacterium | reverse complement strand
GCACCGTGACTCAGCACCACCGCCCGGTCCGGCCGCGACTGTCCCGTCTCCCAGAGCTGAGCTCCCTCACCCATCGACAGAAGTGCGACCAGGACGGCGACGACCGTCATGATGCCGATGACCGTCACGAGCGAGGCGCCGAGCCGCGCCGGAATGCTGCGCAGCGCGAATAGGGTGAGCGCCGCCGTTTGCCTCAGATATCGCATGGCGGGTCCCTAGCGCCTCGACAAGGCCGTCGCGACCTCGAGCCTCAGGCCGCGCCACGCGGGGATCGCGCCGCTCAAGAGCGCGAGAATGAGGGCACACACGAAGCCCGCGACGATGACGATCCCGGGCAGGTAGCCGAGACCGATGAGCTGCCGTGCGGCGGGCAGCAGCAGCGCCGCAATGCCGAGTCCGATGGCCGCACCCAGGAGGCAGGAGATCAGAGCCTCAGCCAGGATGAGCGTCATGACGCGACGGTCCGAGAAGCCGACCGACTTCAGCACGGCGAGCTCCGGCGTACGCTCGCGAATGGTCTGCATCATGAGCGTGCCCGTCGCGAACAGCAGCGCGAAGAATGCCGCGGCGGTGACCGCATGCGCGAGAAAGTCGATGTCACCGATGCGCTGTATCTGAGTGGAGATGAGATCCGATTCGGACTGCGTGCGCGTCTCGTGCGGGGAATTCGCGAAGACCGTATCGATGTCGTGGCCGATGGTCGCGGAGCGCTTCGGATCGTCGATCTGCACCACGTAGGCGCCCACGGTATCGCGATTGTCCTGGCGCGCCTCGTTGAGATACGCGTAGTTGGCGATGAGATAGTTCGCCTGATCGGGGTTATCGGGCTCGGTGAAGGTGCCGACGACATCGAAGGTCCACGTGCTCGAGCCGTCGCGCTGCAGTATCGGCGACTGCACGGGAACGCGCTGGCCGATCTTCCAGCCGTAGCTCTGGGCAACCTTCTCCCCCACGAGCGCTCCCGTGCGAGTGCGGATGAGCGCCTGGAGGTCACCTGGAGAAATCACGATCTCGGAGAAGATGCGCGCAAAACTCGCCGCGTCCACCCCCTGTACGGAGATCTGCTGGTCCGGATTCTGGTAGATGCCGCCGATGCCGTTCTCGTAAGTCACCGTCACGACGCCAGGGACCCGCTGGATCGACCCGAGCAGCGCGAAAGGCAGCGAATCGCCGCTGCTCACTCGGCTGAGGACGTACATCCGGTCGGCGTGCGCCTTGGCGATCGCCCGGTTGATGCCGGTGTCGAGCCCCTGCAGGACACCGAATAGCGTGAACGCGACGGTGACCTGCAGCAGGATGAGCGCGGCGCGCGCACGTCTGCGCCACAGGCCCGACCAGACGAGAAAGAGGTACTTCATGACCGCACCCGGCCGCCAGTCTAGGCTCAAGGGCGACGTTCGCCAAATTATGTGCCATTTCCCCGCGCGGACACGGCACCCTCCACGATTCCCCATGGGATGGTCCGCTCAGGAGCCCGGCTGAGGATCGGCGCTCCTCGATTTTCCCGGTGCCAAGAGTCGTGCCGGTTGGGCGCCAACCGACGTTGTAAATTTTTGTATCGGTGCGAATCGGGTCCGAGATCTCCGGTCATTCTCGGGCCCCGATTTGCACTGATTTGCGCCTTACGCACGCTAACGGGACGCTCCGAGGAAACAGGGGCGCCTCAGGACAAGCACTCGAGGCGGCGATAATGGTGAAAGGCAATTTTACTGTGCCAGCGGTAACGATTTAGCCACGCAGTGCGCTACCATCCACTGCAGATGATCGCGCAAAGGCGGTAATGGAATGAGACAGATCAAGACTTTCGTCATACTCTCGGCTGCAGCCGTGCTCGTCGCGTGCGCATCGCAGGCTCCGGCGCCTGCGACCGCTACCGGTCGAGCAGTCGCCCCAGGGACAGCGGTCGCCGCGGGGCAGCAGTCCAGCAATATCCCGGGCTACCGGCGCGTCGTCGATAACGGCAGGGAAATGTTCTGCCGGTACGAGGCGACGACGGGCTCGAACATCAAGACGGAGACCTGCCTGACGCGGGCTCAAATAGAGCAGCAGCAAAAAGACGCCCAGCAACAGCTGCAGAACGCCTTGGAGAATTCGAGGACCTGCACCGCCGGCTATGGACAGGGGGTGGCTGGGGGTACCTGCCAGCCGTAGCTCTGCGTTTCAGAAGCTGCCGGGGCTCGCCCGCTCGGCAGCGCTCGCCCCGGAGAGCTGGGTGGTGGAGCGGAGGGGATCGACCTCGCCCGTCAGGTCTGGATCTGCGAGAGCTGATCCCCGGAAACCCAGAAGCCGTGCACCTGATCCATGACGCGGTAGGGCATCTTAACCCGCGCCACCGGCCCGAGCGCCAGGTGCCGGGTATCGACCAGAATGAGGTCGGAGCGGCCATGCTCCTTCGAGTGGTTGGCGATCCCGATCAGATAGCCGTCGCCTTCGGGCGCTCCGGGACGGCGCGGCACGAAGCACATCTCCTGTAGCCGCACATCCGGGCCCAAGGAGAATACCTGAGCCCGCATCTGCAGGTGGTCGAACATGGCCCATCCGCTCCCCTGCGCCGCGAAGACGTTGAGGAACCCGTAGCGGTACGGCAGGGTGTGATAGCGATCGTCCTGGCGAGAGAGTGCGCCGGAGATTTCCGGATACAGCGTGCGCACCTCGTAGGCGCTGCTGCGCGCGCTGCCGAAGTCGATTTTGAAGCGGCGCACATACCCGGCCGCCTTCCTCGGATCGAAGGGCTCGCGCAGGTTCGGGAAGAACGGGAACTGGTTGCCTTCCCCACCATCCATGTCGACGTAGACCGTGTCGCCCTCCGACCACGCGCCCATCACGTGCGTGCACATCAGCTGCTGGCCGGTGAACCAGCGCAAGTCCCGTCCGTCTCCGCCCCGGCGCATGACCCCCATGTAGCTCGGGAGCTTCGAGTCCCAGGCCCAGTGCACCTTGCCGGCGTGAATTTGCGGCATGTTGATCGCGAGCGGACAGAGGAAGAACACGACGTGCCTCTGCGTGACGGCGAAGTCGTGGATCATGCAGACGTAGGGCACTTTGATCCACGCTTCCCAGTTGATGTGGCCGCCGGGATCGCACGAGAACACGTACACGTCATCCGAGCCGAACCCCCGCGCCTCGTACCCGAACGCCACCATGTCGCCCGTCAGCGGATCGATCTTTGGATGAGCCGTATGGGTGAGGGACTGCAACTTCCCGCCGTAGGTGTTGTAGTCGTCCGTGGTCTCGAGAGTGAGGGGATGCATCGCCACCGGCGGGCTGTCCTCCTTGAACGCCAGTATCTTGCCGTGATGGAAGAACTGCTGAGTGTTCGCCGTGCCGCGACTCAAGCCCTTCACGCTCGGGTCGTCCGTGGAGGGATTGCGGTACATGCCGAACAGAGAGCGGCGCGCCGCGTGCTGAGCTTTCCAGCGCTGGGTGCGGGCATAGCGGGTCCTGTAGTCCACATGCCCGTTCCGAATGCGGAACACGCCGACGTGGCCCTCGCCGTCGAACCCGATGTCGTTCGCGTATCGGTCGGGCTTGGGATACTGGGGATCCGGGCCGACCCGGTAGAAGGCGCCGTCCAGATCGAGCGGCAGGTTACCCTCGACCTCACAATCGAACAGCTCGTTCTCCGAGCGGTTGACGCCCCCCGTCTCGCTCCCGCCGCCCCCGAAATCGCGGGGATCAGTGGGGAAGAGCACCTGCCCTGGAAACCGTGTCTCGACACCGCCGGGTGCGCTCTGCGCTGCTCGCCCCGCCTCGGGCACCGCGCTCGCGCCGGTGGCCAATCCCGCGCTTGCGGCCGTGATTGATCCCATGAACGCGCGTCGATCCATTGCGATTACCCCCAGCGGTTCGAGTGAGTCTTCGGCGGCGGGACCGCATGCTCGCCGCGCGCCGCACCTAAGCTTTAGATTAGCGCGGGGACGGTTGTCAAGCGCAGTCCCCAGTGGCCAAACCGCATCCGCGACAACTCCGCACTGTGTCATGGCGAGCTGGCTGGCTGATTTTACACTCGTCCGGCGGCTCATTAAGATGCCTCGAAGACCCGCAAAGACGGGTAGCTGCACGTCCGTGCGGTGGTCGATCCTGAGCCGGCCCGACTTGGCGGACCGGACCTGTCAGCGCAGGGGACGGCGCTCGAGATGAGGGGGGCGGGGGATGAAAACGTTCATCGAGTCCAGAAACGGCAGCCCGACCGATGATCGTTCCATGAATCGGCGGACGTTCCTGAGCGCGGCCGCAGGGGCAGGAGCGGCTTGGTGCACTCTGGCGGCAGGAGCCCGCGCGGAGGAAGCCGCGCCGGCCGGCACGCCGGTTGCGGCATTCTACGGGGGGCCCGAAGCGGACATTCCCCGGGTCGGCTTGCGCTGGGCATTCTCAGCCGCAGTGTTCTTCGCCGATCGCATCATGATCCCCTCCCCCACTCCCCGCGGATACACCTCCGTCGCCGGCGGTGAGGTCTGGGGCCCGAGGCTGCAAGGCCGAGTACTGCCGCATAGCGGCGCGGATTATTTCAAGACCACTTTCAGCACCTACTATCTGTTCCAGGCGGCCGATGGTGCGCTGATATTCATTCACAATCGGGGTACGTTCCGCCGCTTCCGAGCTCCGCCCGAGCCGGGTCACCCGCTCGAGCCCGCGCCCACTACTCTCGGCCCGCAGTCACCGAGCTGGCTGCGCTTTCGCGCCACCCCGGTCTTCACGGCGCCGACAGGAGCGCACGACTGGATGAACCGGACGGTGTTCGTCGCGAATTGCGAGCGCCAGGAGCATCCCGACCGCACGATCTTCACCTACTACGAAGTGCTCTGACAGACGCGGGTGGAAAAATGCAGGACTTCGTCGTTCCACAGACCGATAAGGCCCTGGGCGAGGTGAGGCTCGAGTACGCCTTCCAGCTTCAGGCCCGCTACGACCCGCCCCAGCTCTCCCGCACACCCAAGGGCGAGCTCCGCTATCAGGACATCGCGAGCGGGGAGGTCCGCGGCGAGCGGCTGCGTGCGACGGTGTATCCGAATAGCGGCGGGCAGTACGACACCGTGCGCTCCGACCGCATCCGCGACGTGGATGCTCACTTCATCCTCAAGGCCGAGAACGGCGAGTGGATCTACCTGGAGCATGTGGGCTACCGCCGTCCCGACGGCTACTACCGCGCCATCGCCTACATCGACGCGAGCACCCAAGGCGCCTACGATTGGCTCAACAACACCACCTTCGTCGTCACGGCGAAGGAATCGGCGGATCAGCGCCAAGTCGACTTCTACTATTACGTTGCAAACTG
Source organism: Gammaproteobacteria bacterium (assembly GCA_030043215.1). Lineage (GTDB taxonomy): Bacteria > Pseudomonadota > Gammaproteobacteria > Steroidobacterales > Steroidobacteraceae > JASHUC01. Next base: position 368 of record JASHYG010000257.1, on the reverse strand, counting down.
AGCGCCGGGTGCCGGACCCGCCTCCAGCGGCGTGTGCCGCGCGGCGCCGAGGACATTGCAGGAGCCCGCTCGATGATGAATCGCAAATCGTGGACCCTCATGGCGCTCGGACTCGCTGCGCTGCTCGCGCTCGAGACCCCACCCGCACTCGCTTGCCCGCAGCACACCAGGGACAACGCGCTCGCGCCAACCTGTGACCAGGCGTGTCTCGAGGGCTACGCGCGCCGGTACCTCACGGCCACGCTGCGCCACGATCCCTCGCTGGCACCCTTTGCTCCGTGTGTGGAATTCACCGAGAACAACGTCTCCCTGTCGATCGGCGATGGGCTATGGGGCACGATCACCGCCGAGGGACCGCCTGACACGGA
>JASHYG010000256.1 GCA_030043215.1 Gammaproteobacteria bacterium | reverse complement strand
GTGACCCAGGGGCAGCAGCCCGAGACAACCGGTGCCGACGCCGTCGCCTGCTCGCTCGAGAATCCGGAATCCTGTGAGGCCTGCCAATGAGCGCTTCAACGCCGAGCCTGCTCGACCCCGGCTTCGACCTCACGCTGCGTCCGATGCGCTATCCGCGCTTCTACGAGATGTATCGGGCGGCCATCAAGAACACCTGGACGGTGGAGGAGATCGACTTCCAGATCGACCTCGGGCACCTCCGGCAGCGCATGAGCGCCGCGGAGCGGCACCTGATCGAGCGCCTGGTCGCCTTCTTCGCGACGGGCGACACCATCGTCGCCAACAATCTCGTCGTGAGCCTCTACCGCCACATCAATGCGCCCGAGGCGCGGATGTACCTCTCGCGGCAGCTGTACGAGGAGGCGCTGCACATCCAGTTCTACCTGACGCTGCTCGATAACTACGTCCCGGACCCCGCCCGGCGGGCCCAGGCGTTCGCGGCCATCGAGAACATCCCCTCCATCCGCCGCAAGGCCCAGTTCTGCCAGCGTTGGACGGATGAGATGCTTGCGCTCGAGCGCATCGGCTCAGAGTCCGACAAGCGCCGCTTCCTGCTCAACCTCACCTGCTTCGCGAGCTGCATCGAGGGCCTGTTCTTCTTCGGCGCCTTCGCCTACGTCTACTTCCTGCGCTCGCGCGGCATGCTGCCGGGACTTGCCGCGGGCACCAATTGGGTGTTCCGCGACGAGAGCGGACACATGGCGTTCGCGTTCGCGGTACTGCAGGCGGTACGGAGGGAAGAGCCTCACCTGTTCGACGACGCCTGGGCTGCCGAGGTCCGCGCCATGATCGAGGAGGCCGTCGACTGCGAGACACAATTCGCCGATGACGTGCTGGCGGGCGGTGTCGTGGGCTTGACGCGCGTCGAGATGCGCCAGTACCTCGAGTACGTCGCCGACCAGCGCCTCACAATGCTCCAGCTGCCGATCCGCTACGGCGCGCGCAATCCCTTCCCCTTCATGGAGCTGCAGGACGTCCAGGAGCTCACGAACTTCTTCGAGCGGCGCGTGTCGGCTTACCAGGTTGCGGTGCAGGGAGAGATCTGCTTCGATGCGGCGTTCTGAGGCGGACAGGAGTCCGCCGCGAGCCGCACGGGAGCCATGAGCCGCTTTCTCATCGTCCTCGGCACGATCTTCATCGTCGCGGGCCTCGGCTGGTCGTGGTTGAGGCATCTGCCACTGTTCCGCTTGCCGGGCGACATCGTCATCGATCGGCCGGGATTCAAGTTCTTCTTCCCCATCACGACCCTGCTCATCGTGAGCCTCGCCGTGTCGATCCTCGCGTGGCTGTTCCGCCGCTGAGACCGTGTCCAGAGCATGCGCATTGGAGCGCGTGTACTAACGGGATGGCGTTTGAGCCAGCGGCCAATACACTTCGGTGCGCCAATCCTTCGGGTCAGGGTGCTGTGCCGGATCGGTTACGTAGGATTCCCAGGGGGCACCTGCCGCTTGATAACCTTGTAGTTCGATCCAGCGCTCGATGGCCGCGTGAGTTTCAGGGAGTTGCTCGTATGCCCCGACGTGAACCGCGAACGCGGTAGGTCCGGTCGGCAAGCTTCCCGGTTGCATGTCGCCCGCGGCCGGGGCGGGCGAGGCCAAGGGCATGGCGGCTTCCACGGTCCACAAGCCAGGCCCCATGGCGACGTAACGCGCGAGCGGCCAGCCGGCAATCGGCAGTCCGCTGCGCTGGCCGTGTCCGAAGAGCGCACCGAAGCATTCGGCGAGCATGGCCGACAGGTCACCGCGTGCGATGCGGCGGCGGATCAATAGGATGGGCTGTCCCGGGAAGTCCTTACGGGTAATCGTCAGTGACATGGCGGATGGCCTCGGTCGAGGGTTCGATGGAAGGCGAAAGAGCCGGATACACGGGCCCACGCGCGACACCACCGCGGCGTGGCGCATCCACGCATTCGAGCGAGCACGCGCGAAACCTCGCGCGCGATAATCACCGGGGGTGGTTCCGAACTGCCGACGGAAAGCGCGCGTGAAGACTTCGTGGCTGCGGAAGCCGGCATCCCCGGCAATCAACCTCACCTGTCGGCGGCTCGCCAGAAGCTCGCACGCGGCTCGCTCGAGCCGCAAGCGCAGCGAGTACTGCTTCGGCGTTTCCCCGAGGAGCTCGCGAAGGGCCCGATGGAGGTGGAACGCGGACCATCCGGAACGGTCGGCGAGGGTTTGGAGGCTCCCAGGTCGAAGGAGCATGGTCCGAACGACGCTCAGAAGTTCGAGCCGGCGCATCGCGACATCATAAGCTCGGCGGATTCCGGCGCTTGATGTTTCTTGCGAGCGCTAGTGCGACAGGCTCTGCAATCCCGCAGCAGCGCCGAATCTGGGGTTGGCACAGTCCACGCGAATCTCGCGTGGCCGTCCCGAGCCGATCAGCGACTTGGAATGGAAGTCAGGCCGGCACATCATGCGTGACGTTCGGCAGGTGCTGCCGCATCTCGGCTATGAACCCCTCACGGTCCGCCGGCTGCACGACCAGCCGTCGGCCATTGTTGTCACGGATGATGATCCACTTTCGCGCGGCTGAAACTTCGGCTGCCAGGCCTTCCGGAGGTCCCACGTAGGCGATGTCGGTGAACAGCCACTTTTGCTTGGACCAGAGGTTACGGCTCACGACCCCCTCGGGAAGGATGTCCCAGTATTGCCAGCGGTATGCGGAAGCGCTTGCGATGGTCAGGCCGAGCATGGTCTCGAGCACCTTTCTCAGGGAGGCCTCGGTGATGCTGCTGTAGATCAGTCCGCCCACAGCAATGCCGAGGATGACCTGGGGGATGTAGAGTCTGCGTCGGTAACGCATATGCAGATGATACATTGCGCATCGCGCGTAGGTGCGCGTAGTGAAACGTCACCGCGCTGATGACGCATCCGTGGCGGAGTCCTCCTGCCGCTTGAGCGCCCGGGCCTGCTCGCCGACATAGGCCCGGATGGCGTCGGATTGGGCCGGCGTGAGCAAGCGGCTCCAGCCGATCATGCCCCGCGCGGCGAGCGCGCCGCCGAGCACGATGCTGCGCCACAATCGGGGTTCGGTGAGAGCGGCCGAGCGGCGCAAATCGGGGATGACGTTGCCGGAGCGCGTACCAAACCCGTGGCAGCGGCCGCAGTAGTCGCCGTAGTACCCGTCTCCCGCGGCGACCTGTGCGGGCGAGGCGACCGCGGTCGGCGGATTGGCGGGCGGCGCGAACGGCGGGTCCGTGGGCAGCGTTGCTGTCCCATGCAGCCTGAAGGCGATGAGCCGGCCATACTGGGGGACGCGCGCGCGCGCGCCCATGCTCTGATAGAAAGAGGCGCCTGACGTCACCGCGACGTACTGTTCCCCGCCGACGCTGTAGGTAATCGGTCCGGCGGAGATCAGGTTGGGGGTCTTCCAACTCCACAGGCGTTGGCCGTCGTCCGCGCGATACGCATCGAATTCGCCGAGCAGACCGGAGCGGCCGCGACCCTGAAAGACGAGGCCGCCGGCGGTGGCCAGCACACCGCCGCCGTCGGCGCTGTCAGCAGCGCGCCATGCCGCGGTCTGTGTGATGGGGTTCCAGGCGAGCAGGTAGGAGCGCGGCGCGCTCGCCGCAGCCGGTGCCGGAGCGCTCCGGGCCGCACTCCCCGTAACGCTGCGCAAGCTCGCACCCAGCGCGATCCCGAGGTGGGCCACGCCGGGGACGAACGTGAAACTGGGAGTCGCCAGGTAGTAGCTCGAGTTTTCCGTGGCCGCCAGATACAGCAGTCCCGTGCGCGGGCTGAAGGCGATGGGCTGCCACACATGTGAGCCGCCGGCACCGGGAATTCCAGTCCAGGGCT
>JASHYG010000255.1 GCA_030043215.1 Gammaproteobacteria bacterium | reverse complement strand
ATGAAGGTGATGAGCCCGCAGCCGAGCATGAAGTAGGCGGGCCCGGTCGGCGAGCCGGTTGCGGCGACCAGCAGGGTCGCGAGGAGCGGGGCCGTCCCGCTGAATAAGGAAAACGCGAGGTTGAACGAGACCGCGACCCCGCTGAACCGGATGCGCGTGGGGAAGAGGTCGGCGACGATCCCCGCCATCGGGCCGTTGCAGAAGGAGGCGGCGAGCCCCGCCCCGATGAACAGCGGAATGAGCCGGACCGTGTGGTCGGCCGCCGCATCGAAGAAGGGAATGCAGAAGACGGCGAGCAGCAGCGAGCCCAAGCCGAGGATCCAGCGCCGCGGGAGGCGGTCGCTCAACCACGCAGCGGTCAGCAGTCCGAAGGAGAGCACCAGCAGCCCGATGTTCTGAGCCTCGATGCCCTCGAGGTAGGAGTGGTGCATCACCCGCTGCATGAAGGTCGGCATCGCGAAGAGCAGGCCGTTGAAGCCCGCCGTCGCGACCATCGCGGCCACGGCGAACAGCGTCGGCACCGGCGCCGTGCGCATGAGCTCCAGGAACGGCTGCTTGGAGGCCGTGTGCCGCAGCTTCTTGAACTCCGCGGTCTCGGAGAGGGAGAGCCGCAGCCAGAAGCTCAGGAAGCCGAGGAGGCCGCCGAAGATGAAGCCGAGGCGCCATCCCCAGGCCGCGACCTGCGCGGGGTCGAGAGCCTTCACCACCACGAATCCGACCGCGGAGGCGAGCGCGACGCCCGTGTTCACGCAGAAAAAGATGAAGCCCGAGGAGAAGCCGGCCCGCTGCGGGGCGGTCTCGACGACGTAGGTGATCGCTCCCGGGAGCTCCCCGCCGAGCGAGAATCCTTGGATCAGCCTCAGTGCCACGACCCCCGCCGTGGCGGCGGCTCCCCACTGGGCGTAGGTGGGCAGCAGCCCCAGAGCGAGCGTCGCCGTGGACATCATGAGGATCGAGAAGATGAAGACCCGGCGTCGTCCGTACTTGTCGCCGAAGTGGCTGAAGACGACGCCCCCCACGAGCCTGGGAACATAACCCAGGGCGAACACGGAGTAGGACAGCATCAGGCCGATGAGGGGGCTCTTCTGCGGGGCGAAGAACGCATCCCCGATGTACTGCGCAAAGGTGCTGTAGATGACGAAATCGTAGAATTCGAGCGCTCCACCGAGGCTCGAGAGGACGATGGTGCGCCACTCGGAGCGCCCGATCGCCGAATAGCCCGCAGCATCGCCCATCGAAGATTCCCGCCCCGTCGCAGCTACAGTGCTCTTAAGCTGCGGCATGTTAACTGAGCTGGATCGACAGCGACACCGCAGCTCGAGCTTGACCACGAGCTGAGGAAGAGCTCGACCGCACGCCCGCGGGAGCTCGATCGTGAGACTGCGCGCCATCGGGGAGAGCCGGCGCCCATAGTGCCTTCCATGCACTTGATACTGCCTGTCCGGCTGCCCAAAACTAGCGCGTTGACCCGGTCCGACTCATATGTTACCCCGGTGCTCGTATCGCTCACCGGAGGCGTTCGTCCGGGCTAGACCTCAAGGGGTCACAGGCGATGAGATCGATGTCGAGCCGCAGGCGCTTTCTAGGGACTCTGGTCGGCGGGGCCGCGGGGTTGGCCGTACCGTGCCTGACGCCCGCCATGGCGCTCGGCCGTTCCCGGCGCGGCGCCCCCCTGCAGGTCACTCGCTTGACCGACCGTCTTGCCGTCATCTCCGGGGCGGGCGGGAACGTCGTGGTCCTCAGCGGGCCGGACGGGGTACTCCTGGTGGATTCGGGCTCCATGGAGCGCTCGCGCGACCTGCTCGAGGCGGTCGCGACGCTTCCGGGCGGCCGGAACGTCCGCACGGTCTTCAACACGCACTGGCACTGGGATCACACTGGCGGCAACGAGGCGATGCGCAAGACCGGGGCGAGGATCATCGCGCACGAGAACACGCGGCTGTGGCTCGGCACGCAGATCTGGGTGGAATGGCAGAACCGCACGTATGCGCCGCGGCCGCAGCAGGCGTGGCCCACGGAGACGTTCTACACCTCGGGCAAGATGGACTTCGCGGGCGAGCCCATCGAGTACGGCTATCTCCCCCAAGCGCACACCGACGGGGACATCTACGTCTATTTCCGCGGGCAGAACGTGCTCGTCCCGGGCTGCGTGCTGGCCGTCGGCAGCTATCCGATCATCGACTACTGCACCGACGGGTGGCTCGGAGGCATGTCGGACGCCACCCGAGAGCTCGCCGGGAAGATCGATGACAAGACGCGCATCGTTCCGGGAATGGGGCCGGTGCAGGGCAAGGCGGATCTCCTCGCGGAGCACGCGATGCTCGCCGATCTGCAGAATGTCATCTGGCGCCTGATGCTAAAGGGGATGGGTACGCCCGACATCATCGCGGCCCACGCCACGCAGAAGTACGATCCGACATGGGGCAATCCGGACCTGTTCGTCCACAGCGCCTACCGGAGCCTCTACGCCCACTGCCGCGAAATCCGTGGAGCCGTCTAGTGACACGCCATCTCCTATCCGTCCTCGCCGCCGCCGCTACGATCCTCGTAGCCTCGGGCGCGGGCGATTCGTGGGCCGGGCCTCCTCCTGCAACGTCGGCAACGGCGGCGCAGGGGACTGCCGGCACCGCGCAGGCGCTTCCTCCCGGAGCGGCAACCTCCCCGCAGGCGAAGCCCTACTGGGGAATGCTGCAGCAGTACTGCGAGACCTGCCACAACGTGACCGATTGGGCCGGCGATGTCGCGTTCGAGACGATGCAGCCGCGGGACATCCCCGCCGATGCGAAGATCTGGGAAGCGGCGATCGTGAAGCTCGATGGCCATCTGATGCCGCCGCCGGGTCACAAGCAGCCGGACCAGGCGGCGATCAACGCCTTCATCGCCTGGATGGAGAGTCACCTCGATGCGGCCGGCCACGCGCACCCGGACCCGGGCTACGTGGTGCTGCATCGGCTGAACCGCTCCGAGTACGCGCGCTCCGTCGATGAGATGCTCGGCGTGGACGTCGATCCGGCCGCACTGCTGCCGAAGGAGACGGAGAGCGACGACTTCGACGATATCGCGAATGTCCTCGAGGTCTCCCCGACGTTCCTCGATCAATACATCTCCGCCGCGCGCACCGTGGCGGACCTCGCCGTCGGCAACCCACGCCCGGCCAAGGCCATCGCGATCTACGAGGCCGGCAGGCACGATCAGGCCTTCCACGTCGAGGGCCTGCCGCTCGGCACCCGGGGCGGCATGGCCGTGACGCACGTCTTCCCGGCGGACGGCGACTACGATTTCGATCTCGGCGTCTACACCGGCGTCGGTTACTACACCGGCCTCGATCACCCGAGCGACGTGGTGCTCAGCATCGACAACCAGAAGGTCTTCGAGCGCTCGATCGGCGGGGCGGCGGATTTGAAGAAAGCCGACCAGGATCCGAACGAGGCCGCCAAGGACTTCACGTCCCGCTTCCAGCATATCCGGGTGCACGTCCCGGCCGGGCCGCACGAGATCGGCGTGGCGTTCATCGCGAAGACGCTCTCGGAGTCCGCCGACTGGCTCGAGCCCCTGAACCCGCGTGGCGGCGATGACCGCATTCCGACCATCCGTGGTCTGCAGATCACCGGTCCCTACGATCCGTCCGGCGTGAGCGAGACGCCGAGCCGGCAGAGGATCTTCATCTGCCATCCGGCGAGCGCGAGCGATGAGCTGCCCTGCGCGCGGAGGATTCTGGGAAAGCTCGCGCAGGAGGCCTTCCGCCGTCCGGTGACCGATGACGACCTCGCGGCACCGATGCAATTCTTCGAGCGCGGCCGACAGGGCAAGACCTTCGATGCCGGCATCGAGAGCGGAATCGTCGCGATCCTGTGCAGCCCGAAGTTCTTATTCCGTACGGAGTTCGCGCCGCCCGAGGTCAAGGTGGGCGGCATCTACCGCGTGAGCGACCTCGATCTCGCCTCACGGCTGTCGTTCTTCCTCTGGAGCGAGGGGCCGGACCGGCAGCTCCTCGATCTGGCGACGGCGGGAAAGCTCCATGAGCCGGCGGTGCTCGAGCAGCAGGTGCGCCGCATGCTGGCCGACCCGCGCGCGGAGTCGCTGGTGACGAACTTTGCGTTCCAGTGGCTCGAAGTGGACGGCATGGACAAGATCGAGCCCGACAACGTCGAGTATCCCGAGTTCGACGAGGACCTGCGCTCGGCGTATCGCACGGAGATGCAACTGTTCCTCGACAGCGTCCTGCTCCAGAACCAGGACGTGCGGGAGCTGATGACGGCGAACTGGACGTACGTGAACGAGCGGCTTGCCCTGCAATATCACATCCCGAACGTGCAGGGCGCGCAGTTCCGGCGGGTGACGCTCACCAATCCGGATCGATTCGGCCTCCTCGGCAAGGGCGCGATGCTGATGGGGACCTCCTACGCCAACCGGACGGCTCCGGTGCTGCGCGGAGCGTGGATCCTCGATGTGGTCACGGACACGCCGCCGCACGCCCCGCCGCCCGCCATTCCGGCGCTGATCGAGAATGTCCCGGGGCAGAAGCCGCTCACGATCCGCCAGCGCATGGAGATGCACCGGCGGCAGCCGTCGTGCAACGCCTGTCACGGGATCATGGATCCGATGGGCCTCGCGATGGAGAACTTCGATGCGATGGGCGGGTGGCAGGTGAAGGACCGCGACACGGGGCTGCCCATCGACGCGGAGGGACGGATGGCGGACGGCACGGTGCTGCACGGGCCGGCCGATCTGCGGCAGGCGCTGATGAGGAATCCGCAGCTGTTCGTGCAGACGATCACCGAGAAGCTGATGACCTTTGCGCTCGGACGGACGCTCGATTACCGTGACATGCCGACGGTACGCGCGATCGTGCAGGATGCGGGGCGCGACGATGACCGGTTCTCGGCAATCGTCCTCGGCATCGTCGAGAGCCCGCAGTTCGAGGAGCAGCACGCTCCCGGCACGGGCCGCAGCGGCCAGCCGAACTTGCTGACGACGCAGGCGGCGAATCTCCACTGAGAGTCGCGCAGCCGAGCTTTTGAGGAGCGAGCCGATGTTCATCACGAAGAAGCATCTTTCCCGGCGGACGGTGTTGCGCGGAGTGGGCGTATCGCTCGCTCTGCCGCTGCTCGATGCGATGGTGCCCGCCGGAACGGCCCTCGCGAAGACCGCCGCCGCCCCGAAGATGAAGATGGCCTTCATCTACTTCCCGCACGGCGCGATCATGCTTCCGGGCAACGATCAGTGGACTCCGCAAGGCGTCGGACGGGAATTCAAGCTCTCGCGCATCTTGAAGCCGCTCGAGAAGTTCCAGAGCCAGCTGATCGTCATCAGCCATCTCGGCAACAAGCCTGCCGAGAGCGCAGCCGTGCACGCCATCGTGCCCGGCACCTGGCTCTCCTGCGTCCATCCGCATGACGGCCAATCCCCCGATGGGGGCGTGACGATCGATCAGATGGCCGCGGCGCACATCGGCCAAGACACCCCGCTCCCCTCGCTTGAGGTGAAGACGGAGGCCCTCGGCGGCGGCGGCTCCTGCGACCGCAATTTCGGCTGCAGCTATTCCGGGACCATCGCATTCCGCTCCCCGACGATGCCGCTGCCCATGGAGTACAACCCGCGCACCGTGTACCA
>JASHYG010000254.1 GCA_030043215.1 Gammaproteobacteria bacterium | reverse complement strand
GCTCTGGTCGCAGAACATCTCGATCACGACTCGCCTGGTCGACACGGTCACGACGCCGCAGCTGATGAAGACCGTCACCGCGGGTCGCCTGCAGCCGAAGTCACTGATCACACATCACTTCAAGCTCGCCGACATCATGCAGGCGTATGACACGTTTGCCCACGCCGCCGAGCACCACACGCTGAAGGTCCTCGTTGAGAGCGCCCGCGGCTGAGACTTGGGAGCAACGCGTCATGGAACACCGCTGGGGAACACGCGTGTCGGTCGATCTGGCCGTACGCCTCGATGTCGGGGCTGACCGGCTCGCGCCTGGGCTCATTCGCGAGGTGAGCTTGAGTGGCGCCTACCTCGAGACGCGTGCCGGGATCGCGCCTTACACGCCGGTCCTGATCGAGCTTCCCCGGGGCCTGCACGGCTCGAGCGAGCCCCATCGCATCAGCGCCCTGGTGATTCGTGCGGATGGGCGGGGCCTCGCGCTAGAGTGGTCGGAATTCGCACCCGGGGCCGTGAGAACCCTGATCGCCGCTGCCAACTGGGCGAGCTCGTCACGGCGCACCCCCGGTCCCTCAGCCGCCGTACCCCGGGAGACCTCCGAGGCTCCCCCCGCAGCCCCGCCCCTCTCGAGCGGTCTTCCGGTCCGGGTCGGGGTGCGCGCCCTAGTCCGCTACGCCCTGCCACGAGCCGGCGAGCCTCCATCATAAGTACATCCGCGGATCAAATCGGGCAGCGGAATCGGTCAGGATCCCACTCATCGGGCAGCGCACCCTTGCGCTGCCGGCCATCACGGGAGCCGTTCGATGTCGAGCACCGGGCGCTATATCCGCTTCTTCGATGCGATCGGGATCAACGACGTGGGCCTGGTCGGCGGCAAGAACGCCTCGCTCGGCGAGATGTACCAGCGGCTCGGCTCGCAGGGCGTGCGGATCCCGAACGGCTTCGCCGTCACGGCCGAGGCCTATCGCTACGTGCTCGACGAGGCGCGCGCGTGGGAGCCTCTGCACGAGGCGCTCGATGGACTCAAAGCCGATGACATGGAGGATCTCGCGCGTCGCGGTCGGCGCGCCCGTGAAATCATCTACGGGGCAGCGCTGCCCGCGGATCTGCGGGTCGAGATTCTCGAGGGCTACGGCAAGCTCCGCGAGCAATACGGCCCGGATATGAGCCTCGCCGTGCGTAGCTCCGCCACCGCCGAGGATCTACCGACCGCGAGCTTTGCCGGACAGCAGGACACCTACCTCAACGTGCATGGCGAGGAGCGGCTCCTCGATGCGTGCAAGCGCTGCTTCGCGAGCCTCTTCACCGACCGCTCGATCCACTACCGCATCGACCAGGGCTTCGATCACTTCAAGGTGGCTCTGTCCATCGGCGTCATGAAGATGGTTCGCGCGGATCTCGCTGCGAGCGGAGTCCTCTTCACGCTCGATACCGAGAGCGGATTCCGCGATGTGGTTCTCGTGAGCGCCGCGTACGGGCTCGGGGAGAACGTCGTTCAAGGGGCCGTCGATCCCGATGAGTTCATGGTGTTCAAGCCGACGTTCGGCGCCGGCCAGCGCGCGGTGCTGCGCCGCACGCTCGGCAGCAAGAAAATCAAGATGATCTATGCCGAAGGCGGAACGCGCGAAGCGACTCGCAACGTTCCAAGCCCACAGGCCGATCGCGAGCGGTTTTGCTTGACGGATGCCGAGGTGCTCGAGCTTGCCGATTACGCCATCAGGATCGAGCGCCACTACGCGCAAACCGCTGGCCACCCGCTTCCCATGGATATCGAGTGGGCGAAGGACGGCCTCGACCACAAGCTCTATGTGGTACAGGCTCGTCCAGAGACCGTCGCCTCCCGCAAGCGCAGCGCACAGGTCGAGGAATTCAAGCTCGTGGGAGCGGGTAGAACCATTCTCACCGGACGGGCCGTCGGCGCGCGGGTGGGCTCCGGCCTCGTGCGCGTCATCGCAAGCGCCGCGCACCTCGCCGACTTCAGACCGGGCGAGGTGCTCGTCACCGATATCACCACACCGGACTGGGAGCCGGTCATGAAGCACGCGGCGGCCATCGTCACCAACCGAGGCGGCCGCGCCTGTCACGCCGCGATCGTCGCGCGGGAGTTCGGGATTCCCGCGATCGTGGGCGTTGAAGGGGCAACCGAGGCGCTGAAGACCGGGGATGAGGTGACCGTGAGCTGCACGGAGGGCGATCTCGGCAGGGTGCTCGCCGGGCGAGTGCCGTTCGAGGCGCACACGACCGATGTGACAGGACTCGCCCGTCCGCGCACGAAGATCATGCTCATCGTCGGCAATCCGGACCTCGCGTTCAAATTGAGCTTCCTGCCGAACGACGGAGTGGGCCTCGCGCGGATGGAGTTCATCATTGCCGATTCCATCCGGGTCCATCCGATGGCCCTTCTGCACCCGGAGCGCATTGCGGACGAATCGGAGCGCGAGGCCATCCTCGCCCTCACCCGGAATTACGCGCGGCCAGCGGACTTTTTCGTGCAGCGCCTGGCTGAGGGCGTCGCCACGATCGCGGCCGCCTTCTATCCGAAACCCGTGATCGTGCGGATGTCGGACTTCAAGACGAATGAGTACGCGCACCTTCTCGGCGGTTCCGGGTTCGAGCCGCACGAGGAGAATCCGATGCTCGGATTCCGAGGCGCCGCGCGCTACACCCATCCCGCGTATGCCGAGGGCTTCGCCCTCGAATGCGCCGCAATGAAGTATGCGCGCGAGACGATGGGCCTCACCAACATCAAGCTCATGATCCCCTTCTGCCGCCGGATCGAGGAGGCTGAGCGGGTCATCGGGCGCATGCGCGAGCTCGGACTTTCGCGCGGCGAGCAGGGACTCGAGATCTACGTCATGTGCGAGATTCCGAATAACGTCCTCCTGATCGATGAGTTCAGCCAGGTTTTCGACGGATTCTCGATCGGCTCGAACGATCTGACCCAGCTCACTCTCGGGGTGGATCGCGACTCCGCGCTCGTCGCCTTCGACTTCGACGAGCGCGACGCGGGGGTCCTCAAGATGCTCCGGCTCGCCGTGGAGGGGTGCCGGCGCAACGGGCGGCATTCGGGGATCTGCGGGCAGGGGCCTTCGGACTACCCCGAGCTTGCGGAGTACCTGGTGCGCCTCGGCATCGACTCGATCAGCTTGAATCCCGACACTGCCCTCAAGACCACGCAGCGCGTCCTCGAGATCGAACGCGAGCTCCAGGCGAGCGAGCGCCGGAACGTGGCATAGGCTCCGGGGGCGTTCGAGGAGTTCGACGATGCTCGAGGCGTCTCCACCGACTTCCCCTCACCCACCCGGCCGCGTCGTGGCCGTTCGTGGATCGGTCGTCGATGTGGCCTTTCCGAGCGGTCAGCTGCCCGCGATCGATGAGGCAGTGGCCATCGAGTGGGATCTCGGCCCTGCGCTCGTGGCGGAGGTGGAGCAGCACCTGGATGCGGAGCACGTTCGCTTGGTCGTGCTCGCCGGCACGAGCGGGTTGAGGCGCGGCACGTCAGCCCGCGCGCTCGGCGCGCCGATTCGCGTTCCGGTCGGCGAGCCGGTCCTCGGACGCCTGCTCAATGCGCTCGGGGAGCCCTGCGATCGTGGTCCGAGCCTGCCCAAGGATGTCCGCCGCGTGCCCATCCATACGGGCGCTCCGCCCCTCGCTCGCCACGGCGCCACGCGCGAACGCTTCCACAGCGGGATCAAGGTCATCGATCTCTTGGCGCCCCTGATCAAGGGTGGCAAGGCCGCCATGTTCGGTGGCGCAGGAGTCGGCAAGACCGTGCTCATCATGGAGCTCATCCGCACCACCGTCGAGCATCACTCCGGGATCTCCGTTTTCGCCGGCATCGGCGAGCGCTCGCGCGAGGGCCATGAGTTGCTGCAAGAGCTCCGCGAGTCCGGCGTCCTTGCACGGACGGCCCTCGTGTTTGGCCAGATGAACGAGCCCCCGGGCGCACGCTGGCGCACGGGGCTGACGGCGCTCGCCGTCGCCGAGCACTTCCGCGACAGCGCCCATGAGAATGTGTTACTGCTCATCGACAACGTCTACCGCTTGGTACAAGCCGGTGCCGAAGTCTCCGGCCTCCTCGGTCGACTGCCCTCGCGCGTTGGCTATCAGCCGACGCTCGCAAGCGAGGTGGCGGAGCTCGAGGAGCGCATCGCCTCGGTGGCCGGGGCGGCGATCACCTCGATACAAGCAGTATATGTTCCTGCGGATGACTTCACCGACCCGGCGGTCGCAGAGATCTTCAGTCACCTCGATTCCTCGATCGTGCTGTCACGTCAGATGGCGAGCGAGGGGATGTATCCGGCCATCGATCCGCTCGCTTCTTCCTCGAGTCTTCTCGACCCACGCTTCGTCGGCGAGGATCATTTCCAGACAGCGCAAGCGGTGCGCAAAACGATTGCCCACTACCGTGAGCTCGAGGAGGTGATTGCACTCCTCGGCATCGAGGAGCTCTCCCAGGGCGACCGGATCGCCGTCAAGCGCGCCCGCCTTCTCATGCGATTCCTCACTCAGCCTTTCATGGTGACCGCCCCCTTCACGGGCAAGTCG
>JASHYG010000253.1 GCA_030043215.1 Gammaproteobacteria bacterium | reverse complement strand
CTGCGCTGCCTGAAAGCCCTCGCCGGCTCGTCCGGCCATCACCTCGAGCTCGAGGAGTTGCCCTTTGGCGGTGCCGCGATCGATGCCTGCGGCGATCCCCTGCCCTCGCGCACCCTCGAGCGGTGCCTCGCGGCCGACGCCGTGCTGCTCGGTGCGATCGGCGGCCCGAGATGGTCTCAGCCCGATGCAAAGGTCCGCCCCGAGCAGGGACTGCTCAGGCTGAGGAAGGAGCTCGGCGTCTATGCGAACCTGCGGCCCGTGAAGGTCCACCCCTCGCTCCTCGATGCCTCGACGATCAAGCCGGAGGCGCTGCGCGGCGTCGATCTGGTGTTCGTGCGGGAGCTGACGGGCGGCATCTACTTCGGCGAGAAGAAGCGCGACGCGACGGGCGCCGTGGACGTTTGCACCTACACGGTTCCCGAGGTCGAGCGCATCACGCGCGCGGCGGCGCGCCTCGCGAGGGAGCGGCGGCGCAAGCTCACCTCGATCGACAAGTCGAACGTGCTCGAGACCTCGAGGCTATGGCGCGAGGTGTGCGAGCGGGTGATGCGCGCGGAGTTCCCGGACGTGACACTCGAGCACATCCTGGTGGACGCCGCCGCCATGCACCTCATCCGCCGGCCGCGAGACTTCGATGTCCTCGTGACCGAGAACATGTTCGGCGACATCCTCACCGACGAGGCCTCCATGCTCGCCGGCTCCCTCGGCCTGCTGCCCTCCGCCTCCCTCGGAGACGGCACACGGGGCCTCTACGAGCCGATCCATGGCTCGGCGCCGGATATCGCGGGCCAGGGGATCGCGAACCCCTACGGCACGCTGCTCAGCCTTGCGATGCTGCTGCCCCACTCGCTCGGGCTCCAGCGCGAGGCGGACGCCCTCGAGTCCGCGGTGAGCCGGGCGATCGAGAGCGGAGCGCGGACGCCTGATATCGCGGCACCGGGCGCGCGAGCCTGCTCGACGCGGCAGGCGGGCGATGCCGTCCTCAAATACCTGGTCGCGGCGGCCTGACGATAGCCCGACGTTGACCGCGGACGCCGGCCCAGCGGTGGAGCCCGGCCCGGTTTGCTCAGGCAAATAGCCGACCCACCGCGATCCCGATGTCGGGGAACGTTTGCGGTGATGCTGTGTCAGTAACCGAGGCGTCGCTCTTCTGAGCGTATCGTCCCTCGGCCGGCTCGCGGTAGATCGAGATCCGCCGGCCGGAGACATCGACCACCCAGTACTCGGTGATGCCGTGGCGCGCGTACAGGTCGAGCTTCCTGCCTCGATCGAACGCCAGTGAACTGTCGGACACCTCGATCAACAGGAGGACATCCTCCGCGCGGGGATTGGCGGTCCCGTAATCGTCCGCTCGCGGCTTCAGCACCAACACATCGGGCTCCGGCGCGGAAGATTCATTCAGCCGCAGCATGCATCCGGTCGATACGAGGCCGGCGTCCTTCACTCCGAGCACCAGCCATTTGTTGAGCCGGTTGACGGCCATCCGATGCCGAGGCCCGATCGGCGCCATGTCGAGAATCTCTCCCTCGATCAGCTCGACGTGGTCGTACTTCGTGAGGGTGCGCGAGGCGATCATGCTCTCGTAGCGCTCCGCCGTGATCCGCGTTCGAGGGAATGCAGATTGCCCGCTCATTGCCCGTTCCTCCAAGCTTCATTCGTTGCGTGTTCGACGCGATCTGCAGAATAACTGCGGATTCGCGCCGGATGGGGCGAGCGTTACCGCTCCGCGATCTTCAGCCGCGGCGCGACGGCCGCGCGGCGGGCGCGCTCGAGGCCGGCGGCCAGATCGGCTCGCAGGTCCTCGAGCGCCTCGATCCCGATGGATAGCCGGATGAGCCCATCGACGAGCCCCGCCTTGACCCGCGCGTCGGGATCCATCGCCGCATGAGTCATCGTCGCAGGATGCGCGACGAGGCTCTCCACGCCTCCGAGCGATTCGGCGAGGGAGAAGCACTCGAGCCCCGATGCGAAGGCTCGCACCGCATCGAGGCCCCCCGCGAGCTCCGCGGTGACGATGGCGCCGAAGGCGCGCTGCTGGCGCCGGGCCACGTCGTGGCCCGGATGGCCCGGCAGGCCTGGATAGTAGACTCGCTCGACGCCCGGCTGCGCCTGCAGCCATTCGGCGAGCGCCAGCGCATTGCGCGCATGCTGCTCCAGGCGCGCGTGCAGCGTCCGCAAGCCCCTCAGCGTCATGAAGCTGTCGAACGGGGCGCCCGTCACGCCGAGGCAATTCGCCCACCAGAGCAGCTGCTCGTGATGCTCCTTGGCGCGGGCGACCACCGCGCCGCCGACCACGTCGCTGTGGCCGTTCAGGTACTTCGTCGTGGAGTGGGCGACGAGGTCGGCGCCGAAGTCGAGCGGCCTCTGCCACAGCGGCGACAGAAAAGTGTTGTCGACGGCGACGAGAGCGCCGCGCTCGTGGCCGAGCGCGGTGAAGCGCTCGATGTCGGTGATCCGCAGCAGCGGATTGCTCGGCGTCTCGATCCAAAGGAGAGCCGTGGGCGCCGCGAGCGCAGCGCGCACGGCCGCCTCATCGGCGAAATCGACGAAGTCGGCCCGCAGCTCGCCGCGTTTGTGCCAGGCCTCGAAGAGCCGATAGGTGCCGCCGTAGCAGTCGTGCGGCGCGACGATTCGCGCGCCGGCGGGCAGCAGGTATCCGATCAAGGTGATCGCGGCCATGCCGGTCGCCGTGACCACGCCGCCCGCGCCGCCCTCAAGGTCGGCCAGAGCCTGTCCGAGCAGGTCGCGGGTCGGGTTGCCGGAGCGCGTGTAATCGTACGCGCGCTTCTCGCCGAAGCCGCGGAACGCGAACGTCGAGCTCAGGTGGATCGGCGGCACCACGGCGCCCGTCTCCTCGTCACTCACCAGGCCGGCTCGCACCGCCCGGGTGATCGGATCCGGCTTGTCGCTCATGCTGCGCTCCCGAGCGCGCTGCGGAAGACGGCCCGCAACGGATCGGTCTCCTTGAGGAAAGCGTCGTGCCCGTAGACGGAGGAGATCTCGTGCAGCCGCCCTGCCGGGAGCCTGGCGACCATGGCGCGCACGTCGGCGATGGGAACGAGGAGGTCCTCACGCACTGCGACCGCGCTCGTCGGGACGAAGATGCGCGTCGCATCCACACGGTGCAGGTCGATCGATTCCGAGAGGCAGAGGAAGGACTCCGCGCCGTAGCGTGCGGCGTAGTCGCGGCCGCGCGCCATCAAGTAGCGCTCGACCGGAAACACGAGCTCCCCGTCCTCCCGGCTCGGTGCGCCCGCAAAGCGCGCCGCGAACTCCTCGCTGCTGCGGTAGGTCGTCATGGCGAGTGCCCGCGCGAGCTCGATGGCCGCGGCGGCCCTGCCGCTCTCCATGCCGAAGCGCACGATGCGCCGCTGGATACTGCGCCAGGCCGTGGACATGGGGTGGGCGCGGTCGGACGCTCCGATGACGATCAGATGGCCGACCCGCTCCGGATAGAGCTCGCCGAAAGCAAGCGCCACCATGCCGCCGTAGGAGCCGCCGGCGATGGCCGCGAGGGACTTGATGCCGAGATGATTCAGCACGCGCAGCAGGGCTTCGGCCT
>JASHYG010000252.1 GCA_030043215.1 Gammaproteobacteria bacterium | reverse complement strand
ACGGCGCTCACCGCCGCGCCGAGATCCGTCACCGCTTTGCCGAGAAATGCGTGCAATCGCTCTTCGTTGACGGCCATGACATGCTCTCCCCTATGCATCACAAGAAGTGTGAGGGTAGCTTTGCTACTCGATCCACCGTCGGTTGTTCAAGACCTGAGCGATTTCGTCGCGCCGTAGATCGCAAGGCGCCCCCATCGCTAGCGCACGACGGTCTTGCAGGCGCCAGGCGCGGGTGGATCATCTCGCGCCGGGACTCTGCTCCCAGCCGCCCCCGAGAGCCTTGTACAGCTGCACCAGGTCGATCGAGACGGATTGCTCGCTCTGCACCAAGGCATCCTGCGCCGCGTAGAGCGAGCGCTCCGCATCGAGCACATCGAGGAAGTCCACGAGACCGCTCCGGTAGAGCTCGGTGGACAGCTCGAGAGCCTGCTCGCTCGCGTGCGCTGATTGGTCGAGCGACTCGCGCCGTATCTGCTCCTTCGCGTAGGCGACGAGCGCATTCTCCACATCCTCGAGGGCACTGAGGACCGTCTGCCGATACTCATCCAGCGCCTGCTCCTGACGGGCGTCCTGCACGCGAACGATGGCTCGGAGGCGCCCCGCCTCGAACAGATTCCACTCGAGCGTCGGGCCGAACGACCAGTACCGGCTCGCGCCCTCGAGCCAGTTGCTCGCGTGGAGGCTCTCGAGACCCACATCTCCGGTGAGCGAGAAGTCCGGGAACAGCTGCGCGCGGGCCGCACCGATGCGCGCGGTCGCGGCGGCGAGCTCCCGCTCGGTCCGCCGAACGTCGGGCCGGCGCTGCAACAGGTCCGAAGGCAGCCCGATGGGGACCACCGGAGGAGTCAGCGGAATGGGCTTCACGCTCGACATGCCGTCGAGCAGCGCGCCGGGGGGTTCCCCGAGCAGTGTCGCCAGATGGTGCGCGGATTGCTCGAAACCAGTCTGCAGCGCCGGCACCTGCGCCCGCGTCGCCGTGAGCAGCGCCGTGGCTTGCTCGACATCGAGATCGCTGCTCAAGCCGTTCTGAAAGCGATTGCGGGTCAGGCTCACGATGTCCTCCTGAGCCGTGATGTTCTGGCGGGTGATGGCGAGGCGTCTCTGGTACGCGCGCGCATCGATGTAATTGCGCGCCACTTCCGCGACCACCGACACGAGCACGTCGCGCTGCGCGTATTCCGCGGCTCCGATGTCGGCCGTCGCGGCTTCGACGCTGCGCCGAATGCCGCCGAAGAGATCGAGCTCCCATCCGGCATCGAAGCCCACGCTGTATAGATTGAAGTCGAGCGGCGTTCCGGGCGGCAATGGCGGGAAGCTGTTTCCGCCATAGCGATTCCGCGAGTACCCGGTCGAGGCGCCGAGAGTGGGGCCACGGCCGCCGGCGACCGCGTCCCGCTCGGCCCGGGCCTCGCGCACGCGCTCCTCCGCCACGCGCAATGTCAGGTTTGAGCTGACCGCCGTCGCGACGAGACGGTCGAGACTCGGATCGCCGAAGCTGCTCCACCACGCCGCGAGCGCCGCGGGGCTGTCGGTCTCTCCATCCTCGAGAGGCGTGGCCCAACGTGCCGGAGCGCTCGCCGCGGGCGGCCGGTACGTCGGCCCGACGACGCAGCCGCCGAGGAGCGCCGTCAAGATCGCGGTGAGGAGCGCTCGCTCGTTCATGATCGGGCGGCCGCGTCGCTCTGATTGAGCGCATCGAGCATCCGGAGAATGGTCTCGACCGCGCTGTCGTCGCCGATGCCGGTGTTGATCATGAGGTGGAAGAACTGACGGTTCGGCCATTCGTGGCCGAAGTAGTGCTTGACGAATTTCTTGCGGTCCTCGTCCATCGTGTCCACCAGCTCGACGGCCTCGTGCTTGTCGCCGACGCGCTTGAGCACCCTGCGGAACCGGAGCTCGCGCGAGGCGTAGAGGAATACGGAGAGCGTGTCGGTACGCTCGCGCAGGAAATAGGGAGCGCCGCGCCCGACGATGACGCAGGGGCTCTTCTTCGCCGCCTGCTCAACCGCCTGCTCGATCAGCGCGACGAGGCGGTCGGTGTCGAGAATCGCGAGGTCCGGGGAAGGGAGGCTGCGGTCGAAAGTGCCCTTCCAGACGACGTTGACGAGGCGCCGCAGCCAGGGATCCGTACGCTCCTCGCGGCGGCGGCAAACGTCCACCGGAATTCGCGCGAGTTGCGCGATCTCCTGGGTCAGCGCATCGTCGAAGAGCTTCCAGCCGAGCCGTGCGGCGAGTTTCGCGCCGATGGTGCTCGCGCCGGCGCCGAATTCTCGATCGAGGAGCAGGATCTGTTTCATTGCATCTGGTCTCTCATTCGGCCAACGACACCGCATGCACCGTTCCCGGCCGCTCGAAGATAGCCACGCTGAGCACGCACGCGCCGCACACGCATGCGACCACGAAGAACAGCTCCATGAAAGCCCAGTAAGAGGACTGTTGCAGCAGCGTCCGGTAAAGCAGGTCCCGGGCACGATCGAGAGCATCCGGAGCGCTGAAGGCGTGCTGGAACACGCTCTGCGCCGCCGCCAGATGCGCCTGGTACACGGAATTGAGGGGTGAGAGCTGCTTGACCATCATCGCCTGGCGGGCCTCGGCGTAGCGTTGCAGCATGGTCGAGACGAACGAGAGGCCGATGCTGCTGCCGATGTTGCGCACCAGGTTCTGAATGCCCGAGGCATTGCCGATCTGCTCATTGCGCAACGTGCCGAGCGCGAGCGTCGTGAGTGGCACGAAGATGAAGCTGGTCCCGAATCCGGACACGATGTTCGCGCCGACGACGCTGCTCATCGCCATCTGCAGGCTGAGGTGGCTGAGCATGAGACTCGAGAGTCCGAGCATGCCGAAGCCGAACGCCACCAGTATCTTCGGATTGACCCGGTTCACGAGCGCCCCCACGACGAGCAGCGCGGCCGTTGCGCCAATTCCGCGTGGCGCGACGGACAGGCCGGCATCGAAGGCCGTGTAGCCGAGCAGCGACTGCAGAAACAGCGGCTGTAAGGTGATGAGGGCATAGATGGTGAAGCCGAACAGCGCGAACAGGACACCGCTCACCGCAAAGTTGCGGTTCGCGAGGATGCGCAGCTCGACGATCGGCTGACTGATCACGAGCTCGCGCACGACGAACCCGATGAGGGACAGAGCGGAGATCGCGGCAAACCAGCGCAACCACACGGCGGAGAACCAGTCGGCGTCCTGCCCCTTGTCGAGCAGGATCTGGAGCGTCCCGAGAAACAGCGCCATGAGGCCGAATCCCAGGCCGTCGATTCGGCGGGGTCGGGAGGCACGAATGTACGGCGGATCCTCGATCACGAGGATCATCAGGAACGTCGCGAGGATGCCGAAGGGCACGTTGATGTAGAACGTCCAGCGCCAAGAGAGCTGGTCCGTAAACCACCCTCCGAGCGTGGGCCCGATGATCGGCGCGACCACGATGCCGAGGCCGAAGAGGGCCGTGGCCGTACCGCGCTGCGTCGGTGGAAAACTCTCGAGCAGGATCGACTGGGAGAGCGGTTGCATGGCACCGCCTCCCAAGCCCTGCAGGACGCGGGCGATCACCAGCATCGGCATGCTCGTCGCGAGACCGCACGTAACGGATGCCAACGTGAACGTGATGGTGCAGACGATCAGGAAGTTCTTGCGGCCGAAGAAACTGGAAAGCCACGCGCTGGCGGGCAGGATCACGGCATTCGCGACGAGGTAGCTCGTCAGCACCCAAGTGGATTCGTCCTGCGTCGCGCCGAGATTTCCGGCGATGTAAGGCAGCGCGACCACCACGATCGAGGTATCCAGGATGACCATGAAGGTCGCGAGCATCACGGGCAGGGCGATCAGCCACGGGTTGGCTCGCGGTCGCCAATCGGCGAGGACCGAAGTGGCCGTCGCACTCATCGGACTTTGACCGTGGGTACGACCGACATCCCCGGCGCGATGTCGAGCCCTTGCGGCAGCGGCCCGTCGAAGACGATCTTGACCGGAACCCGCTGCACGACCTTCACGTAGTTGCCTACGGCGTTCTCCGGCGGCAACAGGCTGAACCGTGCGCCGGTGCCGGCTTGCAGGCTATCGACATGCCCCTTGAAGGTGTGGTCAGGGTATGCGTCGACCCGCAACGTGACCGGCTCGCCCGGGCGCATGTGGACCAGCTGCGTTTCCTTGAAGTTCGCAGTCACCCAGACTTGCTGCGGAACCAGCGCGAGCAGCGTCTGACCGGGTTGCACGTAATTGCCGGGTTGAACGCTTCGGGCCGTCACTCGCGCATCCACCGGAGCCACCACGTCCGTGTAGGAGAGATTGAGCTCGGCCTGCCGCACTCTGGCCTCGGCGAGCTGCACCGCGGCCGCTGCGCTATCGACACCCGCCTTGCTCAGCGACACTTCCGCCTCGGCGCCAGTAAGTTGGCTGCGCGCGGCTCTAAGATTGGCCGCGGTGGTGCGCGCCTGCGCTTGGATCTGATCGAAGGCCGTCTTCGAGACCGCGCGTCGTTCGACCGACTCGTACCGCCGCAGGTCGTCGCTCGCTCGCTGGGCATCCGCTTGCGCCGCACTCTGCGCCGCTTGCGCCTGCGAGACCCGCGCCTGGCTCAGATCGACCTGCGCGTGGGATTGCTCGAGCTGGCTTTGCGCGGAGGCGAACTCGGCGCGGGCCTGTGCAACGGCGACTTCGTAGTCGCGCGGGTCGAGCCGTACGAGCGCCTCACCTTGGTGCACAGCTTGATTGTCGAGCACACGCAGTTCCAGCACCTGGCCCGGAACGCGCGCACTCACCAGCGTCACGTAGCCGTCGATGAACGCATCGTCGGTGGATTCGTATGGCGCGATGAAATGTACATAGTAGATGATCGCCCCGACCAGAACGGCGACTGCGACGATCCCGATGAGAAGCGGCTTCGGTTTCAGACGTCGCCTGCGCGGCGGCGGCACCGCTGCGTGCGTCTCGTGCTCTCCCTGGGTATCGCCTACCTTGACTTCTTCGGCCATAGTGTGAGCTCGATCGCGAGGTTTGGAAGCCACGGACCTCTCGCTCGAGGCCCGCGCCGACCGTCCTACTTTAGCAGCAGGCGCCGGCCGTATCGTGTTCGGTTAGATCCAGTAGCGCTGAACCCGCACGCATCGTGGCGCACGCATGCGGCACCGCGGCGCGGAAAGGCGAAGATAAATTCAGATCCCACCTGCGGGGTGCACGCAGCCGTGAGCTCCGGGGGCCGCTCAACAGCCCAAGCCTCGACGGGTAAGAAATCCTTCTGGGACAACCCCATGCCGGTTCCGATCGGACCCGCCGGGCACCGCTCGGCCTCCGCGGCGCGTCCGAGCACGTCCCCCACCCGCTGCTCACCGCGCAGATGACCCGGAGACCGTCGCGCCGACCGTGAACGCCCGCGCAAAGAATAAGGTCATGCCGGCGTCTACTGGTTCTTTGTCCAGGGGTTGTGGCCGAGGGTAGCGAGTCAGCTTGAACTACCGGTCATCGTCGAACCCCGTCCGGGAAGTGGCTTCCGCGGAGTCGCGCCATCACGTGGACGATGCACCGCTCGAGCGAGAGCGTGGAGGTGTCCAGTATCTCGCAACCGCTTCTCTTCGCCTCGCGTCGCAAATAGCGCGCCCAATTCATCATGTCTTCATTCGCGAGCTCAGGCTGTTCCCTTTCGACCGTGAGACGCCTCGACCTCGTTTCAGCGTCGCAGTCGAGGAGGATGGGCAAGTACGCGGGACCCCCGGCAGCCTCGGCTCCCTCTGCGAGGAAGGAAAGGCGGGTCTGACCTTCGAACAGCAGTGGACGTCCAGACCTGCTGAGAGGTGCGAGCCTCGCCAGCCACTCGATCGTCTTGGCGCGCTGCCATCCCTCACCGGAGCCACACTCGGCGATCATCCGCTCGACCGATGGCACGCCGATCTGATCGAAGTAGAACACCTCGACCTCATCGGCATAGCGCTGCGCAATCGCGCGGACGATCGTCGTCTTCCCCGACCCCGAGGCGCCAATCAGAACGACGAACGGCATTGCGCTCCCCTTACGCGAGGTACGGCCCAGATCAAATCGTGCCGGATACGACGATTCTTGTCGCAGTGACTATTTAATACGTATGGCGTATTATCTTCCACGAATCGGTACAAGGAAATAGCCGAGATGCCTGCGACTTCGATACGTAATACTTATGAAGACTCCGCCTCCCAAGAACTGGAGTTGGAGAGCGCTTCGCGCTCGATCGTCAGCGCCGTACTGCGGCTGGGTCGGCGCCTGCGCGCGGAGCGGCCGGCCTCCTCGGTCAGCCTCTCGCAGCTGGGTATACTCGCGACGCTCGATCGCCTCGGTGCAATGCCAGCCGCGCGGCTCGCTGACTACGAGCGCTTACGGCCCCAGTCGCTCACTCGATTGATCGCCGAGATGCAGACCGCTGGTCTCATCGTGCGGCGACGCGGCGCCACGGATCGCCGCACGCTGCGCATCGAGCTGACCCGCAAGGGGCGCTCGGCCCTCGCCCATGACATCGGCGCACGGCGCGAGTGGCTGGAGCGCGCCATGGCGGCGACACTGAGCGCAGCCGAACAGGCCGTGCTCAGGCTGAGCGCCGAGCTCATGCTGAAGGTCGCCGCCTGCGAGCCCGGGGAAGAGCGCGTGGTCGACGCCGCCTGAGAGAATTCAGGTTCCGCCGTGCGCGACCGTCAGGCGAGCCGTACCGCGCTTGCAGCCGCCGCGCACCGCGCTGTACATCAGCGGCTCGAGCAGGGCTCCGTTTTCAAAGATCCACTGGCCGTGCAAATCCTGGGCGATGGGGGTAAGGAGGTCATGCGCAGGGCCGCCGAGAATCCGGCGAGTCGGCGTCTGCGCCTCTTCATAGCTGTACGGGCACGGGTCGCGGAGGATGCCATGGCCGCCGCGATCACCGGCGGCGTGCGGCAGGTCGTGATACTCGGCGCCGGCCTGGACACCTACGCGTACCGGAGTACACCGGTCTCCGGCTTGCGCATCTTCGAGGTGGATCATCCCGCCACGCAGGCCTGGAAGCGCCGGTGTCTGGGCGACGCCGGCATCCCGATTCCAGCGGGACTCACCTTCGCGCCGGTAGACTTTCAACGCGAGACTCTCCGCAGCGGCTTGGCGCGGACGGGTTTTGATTCACTCCAGCCGGCGTTCTTCAGCTGGCTCGGGGTCGTTCCGTATCTCCCGCGCGATGCGGTCTTCGCGACGCTCGGCTTCATCGCTAGCCTGTCGGGGGGCGCCGCCGTGGTGTTCGACTACTCGAACCCCCTGACCGAGCGCGCGAGCGGCGAGCGGGCTTCCGCACGCGAGGCACTTGCGGCCCGCGTTGCCGGTCTGGGCGAGCCGTTCAAGAGCTACTTCGAGACTGAAGCGCTCCGGCACAGGCTATCGGTTCTCGGCTTCGGCCACATGGAGGATCTCGGGCCCGAGCAGATCAGGGCTCGATTCTTCGCCGGCAGCGCAGCAACCGGCAGCGATTGGGGCGGGCATGTAGTGCTGGCAGCTCAGAGCCGTTAACGAGCCTCGCCGTTCATTCGGCAGGGACCGCATACGGCAGCAATCGAGCACAGCGTTTGCTCGCTCCGAGGGACGGGTGTAGAAAGGGCGGACTCGACCGCGCCGGGCCAAGGCCGAGGAGACGGAGCAACCCCATGTCGTCGAGCATTCCATTGAAGACGCGAGCGTTCGCGGCGGTCCTGAGCCTCGTACTGGTGGCCGGCTGGAGCGCCGCCGATGCGAAGGGGTGCATCAAGGGCGCTGCCGTAGGCGCCGTTGCGGGACACGTGGCCGGTCATCATGCCGTGCTCGGAGCGGCGGCAGGCTGCGCGATCGGACACCACGTCGCCAAGAAAAAGCAGCGCAAAGAGCGACGGCAGCAGCAGTCGAACACCGTCCAGCACTGAGCTCGGAAACGGCGCGGCCGGCGCCGCGCGGATCGCCCGAATCGTCGCAACCGGCTTGCCGATGCTGTCGCGCCGCCGCTCTTGTCAATAATATAAATAAAATTTATATTTATATCATAGGAGATATCAGTGCGAGCCAAGCCGACCCGCCAGGAACGATCGCAGCAGAAGCGGGACCGGATCCTGGCCGCGATGGACGCCCTGCTGAGAACGCGGCCGTTTCCGGACATCGGCGTTGCGGATCTCGCGCGTCGAGCACGGGTCTCGCCGGCGACCCTCTACCAGCGGTTCAGCAACGTCGATGCAACCGCGTCCGTGCTGCTGGAGCTGTATTACCGGCGCGTCGAGGAATGGGCGGCGCGCCCGAAGAAAGCCGTCCTGCCGCAGGATGCGCCGCTATTTGATGCCCTGAAACGGATCGCGGGCGATGCTTACGACCAGGTTACCGCGCTTGGACACATCCTGCGTCCGGCCTATCTATATTCGCGTCAGCATCCGGAGCGGGTCGGCGCCGACTGGAGCCGCCTCGCGGACATCGCACAGCGGGGATTTCAGGCCTTCCTGCGCGGGCGCGTATCGCAGCTAAGCGTCGACGACGTAGACCGGTCCGCCAACGTCCTCTGCTATCTGTTCAACCTACTGCTGCTCGGCCCGCTGCTGCACGCCGCGGATCGGCTCTCGAGCCCGGCTCGCAACCGCGAGAAGTTCAGCGAAATGCTCGCCACGCTCGCTTGCGGGTACCTCACCTTCCCTTCGGGCGCCGGCAAATAGTGGCATGCCATTGCTTCCCCCCTCCGGACCGTATCGAGTCGGGTCGATCATGCGGGAGCTGGTGGATGCCGACCGCCCTGCGCACTTACTCGACGATGCCCGCGGCCGGCGGCTGCTGGTGCAGCTCTGGTACCCGGCGATCCCGGCAACCGGGAGCGTGGCCGAGCTGCTGTGGGCAGGGTTGCGCCGCGATGTGGGGACGCCGTACCTGGTGCGCGCGCTTCTTGCCGTGTCCAGGCGCCGCACGTCCACGCATGCGTCCGCCCCCTTCGACGCGGACGCCGCAGCGGCAGCGCTCGTCGTTTATCACCACGGACTCATTTCGTTCGCGGCGGAAAACACCTCGCTGATGGAGGAGCTCGCCAGTCGCGGACACATCGTGATCTCGATCCAGCACCAGGCGCAGTGGGTCGAGCTGCAGGCGTTGCGCCGGACTGAGTCCGCCGAGGGCCGGCGCAGCTCGGCAGATATGACCACCCGGCTCCGGCGCGCAGGTAAAGCGGAGAAAGCCGGCCTCGCACGGCGCTACTACGAGGCCGCCACGAATACCAACCGCATCGTGCGGGAGCGGGCAACCGATACGTCGTTCGTGCTGGACCAGGTACAGGCCGTACTCTCCGGCATTCCGGCCTGGCGGCCGAATCAGTTCAGCTCGGCACCGGTGCACCTGATCGGATTCTCCGTCGGCGGAGCCGTGGCCACGGAGGTGGCCGGGCGAGATGCGCGGGCCCGCAGCGTCGTCAATCTCGACGGCGGCCTGTACGGATCGATCGACGCCCGGACTTTAGCCCTACCGTATCTGATGATGTATAGCGCGCGGAATGACGGGATGAACGATGCGCTACTGCCTCCCCATGCCGAGCGACAGGCGCCCGCCGACACCGCACATCTGAACTATCACGACCTCGCAGGCCTGCTGCCGGTGCTGAGGCTCACCAAGGCGATAGGACGAGCGGACCCGCTGTCGCTCCTGCGGCTCCGGAACGAGACCGTAGACCGGTTTTGCACACCGTGAAACGGCCGCGCCCTACCGCTACGCCACCTGTCAGTGCCGGCCACTCGTCGGCGGCGGTATAATCCCCGAGCCCGCCGGGCCGATCCCTCCAAGCGATCAGTGAATATCTCTGGCACGCACTACCGCACCATCTGGCCCACCGTGACGGGATCCGTCCGGGTCATCGACCAGTCCCGGTTGCCGTTTGAATTCGCGACGGTCGACCTCGAGACGCTGGAGGATGCGGCGAGCGCGATCCGGAGCATGGTGGTGCGCGGCGCCCCGCTGATCGGCGCGACCGCCGCGTATGGCATCGCGCTCGCCTCGCGGCAGGACTCCTCGGACACTCATCTCAAGGAGGCGGCCCGGACCCTGCAGGCAACGCGTCCAACAGCCCACAACCTGGCCTGGGCGCTCTCCCAAATGCGCCGCGCACTCAAGCGAGTCTCGCCCCGCGAGCGCGCTAATGTGGCGTTCAAAGAAGCCGCCCGAATCTGTGACGCGGACGTTGAGCAGTGTCGCGCGATCGGCGTCCACGGCTTCGAGATCATCCGCCGGCGCGCCGCAGCGGTCGGACGCGTCGTGAACATCCTGACTCATTGCAATGCCGGCTGGCTCGCGTGCGTCGATTGGGGCACCGCGCTCTCCCCCGTCTACGCGGCTCACGACGCCGGGATACCGATCCATGTCTGGGTGGATGAGACCCGACCTCGCAATCAGGGGGCCTCGCTCACGGCGTTCGAGCTCGCCGCGCAGGGCGTGCCTCACACGGTGATCGCCGATAACCTCGGGGGGCATCTCATGCAGCGCGGCCGGGTCGACATGGTCATCGTCGGTAGCGACCGGACCACGGCAGCCGGAGACGTTTGCAACAAGATCGGCACGTATCTCAAGGCGCTCGCCGCGCGGGACAACGACATCCCCTTCTACGCGGCGCTGCCGGCCGGCACCATCGACTGGTCCCTCGATCAGGGGAGCGACATTCCCATCGAGGAGCGGTCGGCGACGGAGCTCACGCATATCACCGGCCGTTCGTCCTCCGGTGCGCTCGCGACCGTGAGGGTGGTGCCGGAGTCGAGCCCGGTCCTCAATCTGGGGTTCGATGTGACTCCCGCGAGATTGGTCACCGCCTTGATCACGGAGCGTGGCCTCTGCGCGGCCAGCCGAGCCGGGCTGGAGAGTCTCTATCCCGATCGACGAATTGCACACGCGCTGGTCGGCTCATGACGGAGGAGGCGCTGCGCGCGGGGGTCATTGCGGCGTGTCGCGAGCTCACTCGCCTCGGCTTGACCCACGGCACGTCCGGCAATGTCAGCGTTCGCCTCGACAGACGGCGGTTCTTCGTCAGTCCGAGCGGGATGGCCTACGACACCCTCGAGCCCGAGGATATTCCGCTGCTCGAGCTCGACGGGCGCTGGCGCGGCCGCCGCCGCCCCTCGAGCGAATGGCGGTTTCACCGCGACATCTACCGGTCTCGGGACGATGCGGCGGCCATCGTCCATACTCACTCGCCCAAGGCGACGAGTCTCGCCTGCACCGGACGCGGTATTCCCGCATTTCACTACATGGTGGCCGTCGCGGGCGGCGCCGACATCCGTTGCGCGCCGTACCACACCTTCGGCACCCAGGAGCTGTCCGACGCCGCG
>JASHYG010000251.1 GCA_030043215.1 Gammaproteobacteria bacterium | reverse complement strand
GGGCGGCGAGCAGATCGTCCCCGTCGCCTGCTCCGACTGCGGACTCCCGGGCGACGGTGCGGGCGAGACGCGCTGGGCGGCTCTGCACGGCGAGGACTCCCTGGCCGCCTGCGCGCTCCGCGAGCGCTCCATCCAGATCTGGGAGGGACCCCTCGACGAGACCCAGGGGTCAGGCCCCTGGCGCGAGGAGGCGTTGAGGGGCGGATACTGCTCCGCCGCCGCCGTACCTCTCCTCGCCGAGGAGCGCTGTCTCGGAGTGCTCGATGTCTACTCGCACCTGCCGGATGCGCTGGAGGCGTCCGAGCTCATGCTGATCGGCGAGCTCGGCGCGGATCTCGCGTACGGGATCGCCTCCTTGCGCACGCGCGAGGAGTGGCAGCGTCAGCAAGACCGCATCGCGCAGCTCACGCTCACCTTGAAGATGCAGAGCGCGATCCACTCCCTCGTCGCTCGCATCCGCGATCGCGATGAGCTGCTGCAGGAAGCCTGCCGCGTCGCGATCGACGTGGGGCTCTATCACAGCGCGGCCGTCTCCATCGTCGAGCCCGGCGCGCCGCGCGCCAGCGTCCGGTTCGCCGCCGGCACGCTCTATGGGGCCCCGCTGCCCGATTATCTCGCCATCGGCGACAGCCCCTCATCCGACACCAGTCTGACGGGCCGCGCGCTACGCACGCGGGAGATCGCCGTATCGAGCGACCTCTCGCGAAGCGAGTGCGTGGTGCTCGCCCGCGAGGAGATGTTCGTCGCGGGGATACGCTCCGTCGTCGCCCTGCCGCTCGCGGTGGACGGGATACCGGTCGGCGCGCTGACGCTGTGCTCGAAGAGCTCGAGCCCGCTGCGCGACGACGAGCTCGTCGTCCTGCAGGATATCGCGACGACCCTGTCGTTCGCGCTGCGCTCGCAGCGGCACGAGGTCGCCGCCGAGTACCTCGCTCATTTCGACCCGCTGACCGGCCTCGCGAAGCGGGCGCTGTTTTGCCGCCGGCTGGACGAGGCGCTGCGGCGCCAGCCGAGCGCCGAGCACTCCCTCGCCATCGCGGCTCTCGACATCCACCACCTGAGCAAGATCAACGACACCTTCGGCCGCCACACCGGGGATGTGCTGCTGCAGAAGATCGCCGAGCGGCTGAAGCACCACCTCGGCGACGACGAGCGCATCGGCTCCCTGCCGGGGGGCACTTTCTCGTTCTTCGAGCCCGACTACAACGCCTCCGACCGGACCATCAGCTCGCTGCTCGATGAGGTGGTGTTCGCCAAGCCCTTCCTCATCGACGGCCGCAGCGTGCGCGTCTCCTGCTGCTCGGGCGTCGCGCGCTATCCGATCGACGGCGAGGACAGCGCGACGCTCGTGCAGAAGGCCGAAGCCGCCTTGAAGCATGCGAAGGAGACGGGCGAGCAGTACCTGCGCTTCAAGCTCGAGATGCGCAGCGAGATCGCCGAGCGGCTCGCCCTGGAGCACAAGCTGCGCGAGGCGATCGACGAGCAGCAGTTCGAGATCCACTATCAGCCGCTGGTGAGCATCGCGAGCGGCCGCATCGAGACGCTCGAGGCGCTGCTGCGGTGGAGAGATCCCGAGCGCGGCCTCATCCTCCCGAGCCGCTTCCTGCCGGTGCTCGAGTCGTCCGGCCTGATCGCCGTCGTCGGCAGCTGGGTCATGCAGCACGTCGCGGCCGACTGCGAGCGCTGGCGGCGCCTCGGGCTCGGCCCGGTGCGGCTCGCCGTCAACGTGTCGGCCGTCCAGATCCGCCGCCGCGCGTTCACCGATCTCGTGCGGGAGCTCGTCGATGGCTGGTCGACCGACCCGAAGGGGTTCGGGATCGATCTCGAGCTGACGGAGACGGCTCTGCTCCAGGACGTTGATGGCGCGGAGCGGCGCCTGCGGGAGCTGCGGTCCGTAGGGATTCGCATCGCGCTCGACGACTTCGGCACCGGCTACTCCTCGCTCGGCCTGCTCTCGAAGCTCCCCGTGGACCTACTGAAGATCGACCGCAGCTTCATCCGCGGCTTGCCGCACGACCTGACCAGCCTCACATTGACGCGCAGCATCATCGGCCTCGCGTCGGCCTTCGGGCTGGTGACGGTCGCCGAAGGCGTCGAGACTGCCGAGCAGCTGCGAGTGCTGCGCCAGCTCGGGTGCGACCAGTCCCAGGGATACTTCCATTGTCCGCCGCTTCCGGTGGACGAGATGGACGTGCTGCTCGCGGAATGGAACCCGGACAACGGGCGCCACGGGCAGTAGCCCGATCGGGCGTTACAATCCGCAACCCCGCGCGCGGACAGGAGTGTCCGCTTTACGGTAGACTCGCGACCGAACCGCGATCACCGAAGGACGACGACGATGCCACGCGCGCCGACCGTGC
Source organism: Gammaproteobacteria bacterium (assembly GCA_030043215.1). Classification (GTDB taxonomy): domain Bacteria; phylum Pseudomonadota; class Gammaproteobacteria; order Steroidobacterales; family Steroidobacteraceae; genus JASHUC01. Next base: position 871 of record JASHYG010000251.1, on the reverse strand, counting down.
TTCTCGCGAGCCTTGCCCTGCTGGGCGGCGCCGCGCTCTCCGCCCAGGCGCTCGCCGACGGCGATTCGCCCGACGCCAATTTGCTGGGGGCCTACGTCGGTGCGAGCGTCGGAGCATCGCACATCGACCAGGGCTTCTTGGACCAGGGATTGCTCGACCAGGGCTTCGATGATTTTCGCAGCTTCGAGGACAGCCGCTTCGGGTGGAAGGTCCTGATGGGCCTGCGGCCGCTCGAGTGGCTCGGGGCCGAGGGCGAATACATCGACTTCGGCGATGCAAATCTCGGCGCGAGCCCCCTCCCCCTGGCCGCCGGTGGCGGCACGAGCGGGGCCGAGTTCTACGGCGCCCGTGCCAGCGCGACGGCCGGCGCGGGGTTCGCGGTCGGCTACCTCCCGATGGGGCCCTGGGCGGACCTGTTCGGCAAGATCGGCTTTGCCCGGCTGCAGACGCGCTACAGCTACTCGGGAGACTATCCCACCGGCTGCGGAGGCTCCTGCGTGACTCTGCGCCAGATCGTGGTCCTGCAAGACAGCACCGACACCAGTGCCGCTTACGGGGCCGGAGTGCAGTTCCACTTCGGCGCGTTCGCCGCACGGCTGGAATACGAGCGGATGAGCGGGACCTGGCAGCCCGGCTTGGTGTCGATCGGCATCATCTGGGCCCCCTGAGCGCCGTCTGGGCCCCTTGAGCGCCGGCGATCCCGATCGGCTGGCCCGCGAGTGTGCCGCGGTGCGGCCGGCAGCAGCGGATGGTGGGTGCTGAGGGACTCGAACCCCCGACATTCGCCGTGTAAAGGCGACGCTCTACCAGCTGAGCTAAGCACCCTCGTTAAATTGGCAAAAGCCGCCTACGGCGCTTTTGCGGACGGTAG
>JASHYG010000250.1 GCA_030043215.1 Gammaproteobacteria bacterium | reverse complement strand
AAGTGTGGGGTGACGAGGCCGAGCAGCTCAAGGCGTTGCGACGAACTCTCGTGTGGCCGGACGGCGACAACGTTCTACCGAAGGACGTCTGGGCGGTGGCCCTGCGCGCTTGCTTGCAGCTCGAGCTCAAGACGCAAGAATACAGTGAGGCGATCGCGACGTGGAAGCGCCTGCAGAAACTCGGCGTCGATGCGGGTACGGTCGCGAAAGTGACGCCGATCATGCAGAAGCTCGACCAGCTCCGCCTGGATCAACGGGAAGTCGAAGTCTCGGGACAGATCGGCAACGGAAGCTGGTTCTTGCAGCTGTTCAAGCCACAGTTTCGGATCGAGGTGGCCGCCGACGGGCACATCTCGGACGTGAAGCTCCGGTGTCAGAGGCGCTACCTGTCCTTCACATTCGATCCTAATTTGCAGTATCAGGTCAGCGGAGACCCCGGCGACTGCTCGATCCAGCTCGAGGGCAAGGAAGGGACTCGATTCAAGCTCGTCGAATTCTGATCCCAGGCACGCCGCATGCGACGGCGAGTGCGATCACCGGAGGGCTGCTCCAGAGGATCTGAGGTGGTTTTCTCATGAGATGCCGGGCTCTGATTCCCCTACTGCTTGCGACGAGCCTCGCCGGCGTTGCCGCCGCCCAAACCCTGGCCGCGCAGGACTGGCTCATGTTTGGCGGTGACGTGCAAAGCACCAGCGCCAATCTCGAGTTCACGGGCATCACCGCCGCCAACGTGACCCAGCTCCGGCACCAGGAGGTGAGGCTCGATGGGCTGGTCGATGCCAGCGCCATTTATCTGCACGGCGTCATCATCCGCGGCGCTCGCCATGACGCCATCTTCGTGACGACCGCCTACGGCAAGACCATAGCGCTGGATGCCGAGAGCGGCGACGCTCTTTGGGAATACACGCCGCCCAGCTACGAGGACCTCGCGGGCACGCGCCAGTTCACCAACTCGACCCCCGTCGCGGATCCCGACCGGCAATACCTTTACGCCGCCTCACCCGACGGCTATATCCAGAAGCTGGCCGTCAGCGACGGCCAGCGCCTGTGGCGTACCTCCATCACGCGGCTCCCACAGCGCGAGAAGATGGATTCGCCGCTGAAATTCTTCCGCGGCCACGTGATTGCCGTTACGGCAGGTTACATCGGCGACCGCCCGCCCTATCAGGGCCATGTCGCCATCCTCGATGGCAGCTCCGGCGCGCTCCTCCAGGTGTGGAACTCTCTGTGTAGCGATCATGCCGGACTGATGGAGCCGGACTCTTGCGCGCAAACCCAGTCGGGTATCTGGGGACGTGCGGGTGCGGTGATCGATCCCCGCGACGGCGACATCTTCGTGGCTACCGGCAATGGCGACTGGAACGGCGAGACCGATTGGGGCGATGCGCTCATCGAGCTCAACGCCGGCGCCACGAGAATCCTGGGCAACTACACGCCATCCAATACTGCGGAGCTCAATACCGAGGATCTCGACCTGGGCTCCACCTCGCCCGTGCTGCTGGGTGGCGATCTGCTCGCTCAGGGCGGCAAGGACGGCAAGATCCGCCTGCTCAGCCGCAAGGCCAATGCCGGCTCCGCCCCGCGACAGGACCACGAGCTGCAAATCGTCTCGACTCCCAGCGGAACCGATTTGTTCGCTCAACCGGCCGTGTGGCAGCACGGCGGTCAGATTTGGATGTTCGCGGCCGACAACGGCGGCACCGCGGCTTGGGAGCTCGAGAACGGCAGGCTCCAGGAAAGATGGCACAACGACAGCAGCGGCACCAGTCCGTTCGAGGCCGGCGGCCTGCTCTTCGTCTACGCGGTCGAGGGTGGACTGAACGTCTATGAAGCGGCGTCAGGCAGGCACATTGCGACGCTGCCTTGCGGCCCCGGCCACTGGGAGAGTCCCATCGTGCTCGACGGCAAGATCATCCTGCCCGAGGGCAACGCCAACCGTCGCGCCACCAGCGGTGTACTCGACATTTGGAGCCTGCCGAGCGGGCACTAGCGGGGTCTTGCGTGCTCCGTCGCTGCCGAGCAACGCAATGCAGCTCAAGCCTGCAGGAACCGAAATTTGAAGTTCCCCTCTCGATCGCCTTCGACACGGCCCGCCGTCGCGCCTGTGAAATGCGCGGGGAAGAAGATCGCGTTCGTGTTGGCGTATCCGGCCAGGAGACGCTCGCGCGTCGCGCGCGCCTTTGTCGGGTTCTCGTCGGCGAAGAACTCCGCATCCGGACGGACGAGCTGGATCGGATGGTGGAAGCAGTCGCCCGAGAAAATCGCGCGGTCTCCGCCGCACTCGGCGATCACGCAGAGATTCCCCGGCGAGTGTCCGCTCACGTCCTCGAGCCATATGCCAGCGCCGATCTCCTTATGGATTCGTGTCTCGGGATCCACGATATCCGCGAGTCCTGCGTCCAGGATCGGGACCACGCTGTCGTCGAAGGCTTCACGATGCGTGGCTTCGTGGCGCTGCGTGCGGAAGAAGTCGAGATCCTTCCGGCCGAAGAGATAACGAGCGTTCGGAAACGTGGGCACCCAGCTCCCGTCTCGCAGGCGCGTGTTCCACCCGACGTGGTCGAAATGCAGATGCGTGCACATCACGAGATGGATGTCTTCGGGCCGCAGGCCGGCATGCACGAGGTTCTCGAGGTATGGCGACTTGAGGTCGCTGACCGACGCGAGGCTTCTCTTCTTGTCATTCCCACAGCAGGTATCGATCAGGATGTTGCGGCCGTCGATTCGCAGCAGGAAGCTGTGAACGCTGATGCGCATGTTGGCTTGACCCAGGGCATCCGCCAGATCCGGATCCCAGTACCAGCGCCTCAGGCGTGCGAGGTCCTGCTCCGTGATGCCGGGCAGGGCGACGGCGAGCGGAATCACTCCGTCTCCCTCGTAGACACGGGAGACCCGCAGCCGGCCAAGAACGACATCTCTCATCGGGTAGCTCCGATCTCGCGACGCCCGCGGCGTTCAGTGCCGCGGATTGTGAAGTGTTCGACACAATTTTTCGAGTTATTGTCGCCAGTTCCTGGGTAAAAGCAGCGGATCGAATAGTCTGGCCGTCCATATTCGAGTGGCCTCGAGCAAGGCGGCGACCGTGGCGAGAACCCTTGAGATACCGATGACCCTGGATCCCGCGTTGCAGCGTCGGCTGGACCGGCTGGGGTTGGCCGGGCGGGAAGAGGACTGGGCCGACCGCTATCTCCTGTGCAATCACCTGGTCGATCCACCGTCAGCCAAGTCGAGGCAAAGGTTCGAAGCAACCAGCCGGTTCATTCGCGATCTGATCGCCCACCGTTGGGCCAAGACGCGGCATGCGCGCCTGGAGGCGGACCCCAAGCGCATCTACTACCTGTCGATGGAATTCCTGCTGGGTCGAACGCTGCGCAACAACATGATGAACCTCGCCGCCGAGCCGATAGTGCGGCGGGCCATGGTGGAAGCGGGCTGGAGTCTCGAGCAGCTGACCGAAGAGGAGCCGGATGCCGGTCTCGGCAACGGCGGCCTCGGCCGGCTCGCGGCGTGCTTCATCGATTCCCTGGCCACGCTGCAGTACCCGGCCATCGGTTACGGTCTGCGCTACGAATACGGCATCTTCCGGCAAATGATCCGCGACGGCTGGCAACACGAGCAACCGGATAACTGGCTGCGCCACACCGATCCCTGGGAAGTCGTGCGTCCAGACACCATGTACGTCGTTCCCCTCAACGTCAGCTTCGAGCTGCAGGGCTCGGGCATCGCCATCACCAGAAGCCGTCCGTCGAGTCTCATCGGAATCGCCTACGATCGGCCCGTGGTGGGCTATGGCGCCCATTGCATCAATACCCTGCGCTTGTGGGCCGCGGCGGCGCCGGAGTCGTTCGATTTCGCTGAGTTCTCGCATGGTGACTTCGCGGGCGCCGTCATCCAGAACGTGGCGGCCGAATCGCTCACGCGCGTGCTCTATCCGGACGACTCGACGGTGGCCGGGCGGGCGCTGCGGTTTCTCCAGCAGTACTTCATGGTGAGTTGCTCGCTGCAGGATATCGTCAGCCGGATTCGCAAGCACGACACGAGCTGGGCTCAGCTGCCGGATCGCGCGGCGATCCAGATGAACGACACGCACCCGGCGCTGGCCGTCGCCGAGCTGATGCGCATACTGCTCGATCAGGCCGAGCTGCCCTGGGATCAGGCATGGGATCTCACGGTTCGCACGTTGGCCTACACCAACCACACGCTGCTGCCGGAGGCGCTCGAGCGCTGGCCGGTCGAGTTCTTCGAGATGTTCGTCCCCCGCCACCTCGAGATCGTCTACGAGATCAACCGCCGCTTTCTCGACGACGTTCGCCACCGCTATCCCGGAGATGAGGCGCGCGTGCAACGCATGAGCCTGGTCGAGGAGGGGCCCGTGCGCAAGATCCGCATGGCTCACCTGGCCGTGGTCGGATCGCACAGCACCAATGGCGTGGCAGCGATCCACTCGGACCTGCTGCGCACCCGAGTTCTCAGCGATTTTGCCGAGCTGTTCCCCGGCCGCTTCAACAACAAGACCAACGGCGTGACGCCTCGGCGCTGGCTCCAGCAGGCCAACCCGCGCCTGTCCGCGCTCATCAGCGAGACGACCGGCGGCAAGGACTGGGTCACCGATCTCGGGCAGCTGCGTCGACTCCTGCCTTTTGCCAACGACGCAGGCTTCCGCGAGCGATTCCGCGCCGCAAAACGCGCGGCGAAAGTTGCGTTTGCCAACTGGCTCAAGGCGACCTCCGGACAGAGCGTCGATCCGGATTCGATCTTCGACGCGCAGATCAAGCGCATTCACGAATACAAGCGGCAGCTTCTCAACGTGCTGCACATCATCGTTCTCTACGATCAGATGCGGCGCGATCCGCATCGGGAAATGACGCCGCACACCTTCTTCTTCGCAGGCAAGGCAGCCCCGGCCTACCATCTGGCGAAGCTGATCATCAAGCTGATCAACAACGTCGCGGCCACGATCAACGCCGATCCGCTGATACGCGGCCGGCTCAAGGTGCTGTTCCTGCCGGACTACAACGTCACCATGGCGGAGCGCCTCATCCCCGCATGCGATGTCTCCGAGCAGATCTCGACCGCCGGCTTCGAAGCGAGCGGCACCGGCAACATGAAATTCATGATGAATGGCGCGCTGACCATCGGCACTCGCGACGGCGCCACCATCGAGATGGCGCAGGAAGCGGGGGCCGAGAATTTCTTCCTCTTCGGCCTGACCGCGCAACAGGTTGCCGAGTCTGCCGGCTGGTACGACCCGAACTGGCATTACCTGAACGAGCCCGAGACGCGCGCGGCGCTGGACCTCGTCTCAGCCGATCACTTCAGCCGCTATGAGCAGGGCATCTTCGGTCCGATCCGCGACACGTTGCTCACCCATGGCGATCACTTTCGGCACCTCGCAGACCTCGCCGACTACACGCGCGCTCACCGGGAGCTGGTCGCGCTGTATGCCGATCCCGAGGCCTGGACCCGCAAGGCCATCGTCAACGTGGCTTGCTCCGGGAAATTCTCCAGCGACCGGACCATCACGGAATACGCGCGGGAGATCTGGGATTTGCAGCCTTCTCCAGTGCGTTGACGGATTCCAGCGCTTCCCAGCGCGCGAACTTCGACAGCAGCGCGGCTTCGATCTCCCCGATACGCTTCACATCGGCGCGCATCTGTCGTGCGCCTTGAAGATGATAGTCGGCCGTGCTCATGCGAGCGGTCAACTCCGCCTGCTCACGCTCCAGCGCCTCGATCTCCAGCGGGATCGAGGCGAGCTCGCGCCGCTCCTGGTATCCGAGCCGCGCGCGCGGCTTGCCTGCGGCCGGTGCCGACATCTTTTCGACGTGGCTCGATGCGTCGTCGGGCGCGCGCCCGTCATCGAGCGTCGTGCCGCCCCCTTGCCGTAGCCAGTCGCTGTAGCCGCCGATGTACTCGCGCCACGTGCCGCGGCCTTCCGCGCTGAGCGTCTGGGTCACGACATTGTCGAGAAGGCGGCGGTCGTGGCTCACCAGCAGCAGCGTGCCTGCATAGTCCTGCAGCCTCTGCTCGAGCAGCTCGAGGGACTCGATGTCGAGATCGTTCGTCGGCTCATCCAGCACCAGGAGATTGGCGGGTCGAGCGAACAGGCGCGCGAGCAGCAGCCGATTGCGCTCGCCACCGGAGAGAGCCTTGACGGGAATGCGGGCGCGGTGCGCGGGGAACAGGAAGTCACCGAGGTAGCCCACGACGTGTTTGCGCGTCGTACCGACCTCGATCCAGTCGGACCCAGGGCTGATCGCCTCGGCGACGGTCGCCTCCGGGTCCAGCTGCTCGCGCAGCTGGTCGAAGTACGCAATCTGCAGGTTCGTGCCGAGCTTCCGCGTACCGGAATCGGGCGCGAGTGATCCGAGGATCATGCGGATGAGCGTCGATTTGCCGGCGCCGTTCGGGCCAATCAGTCCGATGCGATCGCCTCGCATGATGCGCATCGAAAGCCGGTCGACCAGCGTGCGTCCGTCGAAGTGCTTGCTGACATCAATGAGCTCGGCGACGAGCTGGCCCGAGCGCTGACCGGTGTCCAGGCTCATTTTCACGGCGCCGAGCCTGTCCCGCCGCGCGGCTCGCTCGGCGCGCAGCCGCTCGAGCCGCCGTGTCCGGCCTTCGTTGCGGGTACGGCGCGCCTCGACGCCCCTGCGAATCCAGATCTCCTCTTGGGCCCAGAATTTGTCGAATCTGCGCCGCGCGGTCTCCTCGGCGGCGAGCTCTTGCTCTCTGCGCTCCTCGTAGGCGGTGAAGCTGCCCGGATAGGAGCGCAGTACGCCGCGATCGAGCTCGACGATTCGAGTCACGACGCGGTCGAGGAACGTACGATCGTGGGTCACGATGATGGCGGCCGGAACCTTGAGCAGCAGGTCCTCGAGCCGCTCGATCGCCGCGATGTCGAGGTGGTTCGTCGGCTCATCGAGGAGTAGGAGGTCCGGCTCTGACGCAAGCGCCAGCGCCAGCGCGGCCCGCCTCCGCTCGCCGCCGGAGCTCGTGGCGGGAGCCGTCTCCTCCCGGAGCCCGAAGCGATGGAGGAACTCGGTCAAGCGCGATTCCACGCGCCAGCGCTCGCGCTCGCTGCCGCCCAGATCCGCGGGCGCGAAGCCGCTCGCGGCGCCGGCGGACCTCGCGCGCTCGATCAGGCTCTCGCGCAGCGTCCGCGCGGCCGGAAGCTCGGGCTCCTGCTCGACGAGCGCGATGCGAAGTCCGGGTCGAGCCTGACGCTCGCCCTCGTCGAGCGAGGCGAGGCCCGCAAGGATCCGCAGCAGCGTCGATTTGCCGGTGCCGTTGCGGCCGATGAGCCCCAGCCGCTCGTGCGATTCCACGGCGAGCTGCGCGCCGTCGAGCAGCGGGCGGTCGCCAAGGGCGAGGTGAGCGTCGAGAAGCGTGAGCAGCGGCACGGGGCGCATTGTCCGGATTGGACGCGGGGATGGAAAGCCCGTACACTCCCGCCCGCCGAGCTTAGAGGTGTACGGTCAGCACCCTGTTCCGGCCTCAGCTTGCCATTGCAGCTGACTTCAATCCCCATTCCCAACCCGCCTCGCATCTGACCGCCGCAGCCAAGGCTCGCTCGATCCCCGAATCAGGGTCGATCGGGGCGCGCAGGTGGCTGCCGGGCGAGCTCACGATCAGAGGTTTTTCATGCTGTTTGAAGATTTCGGGCTCCTGCCCGCGCTGTCACGTGCCGTAGCCGAAAAAGGGTACTCGACGCCCACCCCTATTCAAGCCAAGGCGATTCCCGCGGTGCTCGCCGGCCGCGATGTCATCGCAGGAGCGCAGACCGGCACCGGCAAGACGGCGGCCTTCGTGCTGCCGATCCTGCACCGGCTCGTCCAGTCGTCGGGCGGCTCGCCCCGGGCGCTCGTGCTCACGCCTACGCGGGAGCTCGCCGCACAAGTGGCGGAAAGTGCCCGCACTTACGGGCGCTACGCCGATGCTCGAATCGCCGTCGTCTACGGAGGCGTGAGCATCAATCCGCAGATCGAAGTGCTGCGCCGACGCTGTGATCTGCTGGTGGCAACCCCGGGACGGCTGCTCGATCTCGCCGAGCGGCGAGCGGTCGATCTGCGTGAAGTGCAGACGTTCGTGCTGGACGAGGCGGATCGCATGCTCGACATGGGCTTCATCCCCGCGATCCGACGTGTGCTCGCCCTCCTGCCCGCGCAGCGCCAGAATCTCATGTTCTCGGCGACGTACTCGGATGAGATCCGCGCTTTGTCGAAGCGCTTCCTGCGCGACCCGGAGGCGATCGAGGTCTCCGCGCGCAATGTGACCGCGGATCGGATCGAGGAGCTCGTGTATCGGGTTCCCAGGGAACACAAGCGGCATCTGCTCGCGCACCTCATCGACAGCGGCAGCTGGCAGCAGGTGCTCGTGTTCACTCGCACGAAGAGCGGGGCGAACCGGCTTGCGCAGCACCTCGAGGGCCGCGGCATTCGCACCGCCGCGATCCACGGCAACAAGAGTCAGGGCGCCCGTGAGCGAGCCCTGGCCGACTTCAAGGCCCGCAGGATCACCGCGCTGGTCGCGACCGAGATCGCATCGCGCGGGCTCGACATCAAGGAGCTGCCCCACGTGGTCAATTTCGAGATGCCGAACGTCCCGGAGGATTACGTTCACAGAATCGGCCGCACCGCGCGCGCGGGGGGCGCGGGCTGCGCCGTCTCGCTGGTCGCACCCGAGGAGGTGCCGCTGCTTCGGAGCGTCGAGAAAGTGCTCCGCCGCTCCCTGGTCGTCGCGATCTCACCGGCGTTTGCCGTGCCCCAATCGCCAGCGTATTCGGCCCATCCGGCGCCCGCGCGGGTCACGCAGCCGCGACGGGCCTACGCCACGCCGCGCCACGCGTCGCGGGCCGCCGGCGGCCGCCGGTGACCCGCGGGTTGCGACCACGCGTCACCAGAAGCGTCCCGCGCTCACGATGTGCTTGCGGTAGAAGCCTTTGACCAAGCTGCCGTAGGAAACGAGAGCATTGGATCGAGGCGCATGGATGAAGCGGCCGCTGCCGACGTAGACGCCGACGTGATTGACGTGACGCGCGCCGATCCGGAAGAACACGAGATCGCCGGGTAACAGGTCCTGAAATGGGACGGGACGCGCCGCGCGCTGCTGCTCCGCGGCCGTGCGGGGGATGGAAATTCCGGCCCGCTCGTAGGCGAAAACTGCGAGTCCGCTGCAGTCGAAGCCTCGGGCGTCCGAGCCGCCGAAGCGATAAGGAGTGCCGATGAGCGCGGCTGCGGCGGCCGCAACCGTACGTCCACGCTCGACGCGGACCTCGGGGATGCGCTGCGTGGTGGCGCACCCCGCGAGCAGCCCTGCGAGCACCAAGATCAACGCAATCCACGGCGCTCGCGACGAAATTTGCGCTCGGAACATCTCGCGCTGCCGCCCACATCGGTCCGGGAGGCTAAAATAGCACTGCACACGCGGAATCAGGGGCCTATCGTCGCTAAACGGTGTGGCGCAAAGCGCCCTATAATGTCGGCCGCCGAGAATCGGGTGGCCGCGGATAATCGGAGTGGCGATCAATGAGCGAAACGACCATGAGCGCGGACCGGTTGCAGCATTTGCAGGCGGTCGTCAAGTCGGACATCGCGGCGGGCCTGTACCACGGGGCGGTCATCAAGGTGGCCCGCGGCGGGGCCGTGGCGCTCGATGTCGCCATCGGAGCGGCGGACGCCGCTCAGAGCCAGCCGCTCAAGCGCGATTCCGTGTTCAGCATCTTCTCGGTGACCAAGGCGTTCACCAACGTGCTGACGCTGCGGGCCATCGAGCTCGGCCAGTTCGCGCTCACCAGCCGCATCTCGGACATCGTTCCGGAATTCTCCGGCCACGGACGCGAGGCGGTTCAAATCTGGCATTTGCTGTCGCATCAGGCGGGCTTTCCGATCATCTTCGAGGTGAAGCCCGGCATGTACATCGATCGGTTCGACGAGATGGTCACCGCGGTGATCGAGGTGGTGAAGCCCGTCGATGCGCCCTGTGAGAAGGTTTCCTACTCGCCGCTCGTCAATCACGTGCTGCTCGGGGAGGCCGTGCGCCGCACGGATCCCAAGCGGCGCTCGTACCGGGCGATCGTCCAGGAGGAGATCCTGACGCCGCTCAAGATGAAGGACACCTCGGTCGGGGTGCGGGCCGATCTGAAGCCGCGCAAGATCGTCCCGGATTTCCGCGGAAACTATCCGATCGGACACCGCGGGCACAGCAACCTCGGTCCCAATGGCGCCTTCGAGGAGGAGCACGCGGAGATGCCGTGGGTCGGCATCGCTTCCACGGTGCCGGACATGTTCCGCTTCGTGGAGATGCTGAGAGACGGCGGGGCGCTCGACGGCCAGCGAATCCTCTCTCCGGCGATCCTGCAGCTCGCCCGCCGCAACTGGACCGGCGAGAAGCCGAACGAGCTCGATGCGCAGCGGAGCAAGGCGCGCGGCTGGCCGCAGACCCCCGCCTGCATCGGCCTCGGCTTCGCGCTGCGCGGCACCGCGATCGCCCACCACCTGTTCGGCACGCTGGCCTCGCCGGGCACTTACGGCAACTACGGCGCCGGCACGACGCTGTTCTGGGTGGATCCGGAGCGCGATCTGACGTTCGTCTGCCTGTCGGCCGGCGTGATGGAAAGCAACGCCAACGTGGAGCGCTTCCAGAAGCTGTCCGATATCGTGATCTCGGCCGCCGTCTGACCGGAGAGCGAGGGTGGGGCCGGCGCCGTCCAGTGGGGACGCATTCGACTACATCGTCGTCGGTGCGGGCACCGCGGGCTGCGTGATCGCCTCACGTCTCTCGGAGAACCCCGCCACTCGCGTGTGTCTCATCGAGGCGGGTCCGCGCGATTCGCATCCGTTCATTCACATCCCTGCCACGGTCGGGGCGGCGATCGCCACGCGCGCCATCAACTGGCGCTTCCTCACGGTACCGCAGCCGCAGCTGGCGAACCGGCGCATTCCCATTCCGCGCGGCCGCGTGATCGGCGGCTCGGGCTCGATCAACGGCATGGTGTATTTCAGAGGGCAGCCCGGCGACTACGACGATTGGGCCGCCGCAGGCAATCCCGGCTGGAGCTACCGGGAGGTGCTGCCGTACTTCCTG